>CAKMZU010000340.1:1733-3059 GCA_929200485.1 uncultured Gammaproteobacteria bacterium
GGTCTCGATATGCCGGAGGTTTCTTTGGCGGCTATTTTAGATGCAGATAAAGAAGGCTTTTTGCGCTCGGAGCGATCCATGATTCAAACGATTGGGCGAGCGGCAAGAAATATCAAAGGCCGAGCGATTTTGTATGCTGATAAGATCACAGGCTCAATGAAGCGCGCAATGGATGAAACTGAGCGGCGCCGTGCAAAACAAATGGAACATAACGAACGGCATGGTATCACCCCGAGAGGCGTTGAGAAAAATATCAAAGATATTCTTGAGGGAGCAGTTATCCCTGGCAAAAAAGTTAAAAAATCTAAAAAACAATTGTCGGAAGAAATTAAAGAAATTGTTGATGTGCAATCTTTATCGCCGAAAGAACTTGAGCATCGCATTGAAGAACTTGAGAAGAAAATGCATAAGCATGCAATGGATCTTGAATTTGAAGATGCGGCAAAAACACGAGATGAATTGCATCAATTAAAAAATCTAGCGTTTAAATAAAATTGATTATCGAGATTAAATAAAAATGAGCCAGTTGCCAAATTGCCCGGAGTGCCAATCATCTTATACTTATGAAGACAGAGAGCTGTTTATTTGCCCAGAATGCGGTCATGAATGGAATCTTGCTCAAGAGGACGATAACCCTGTATATAAAGATGCTAACGGTAATGTGTTAAATGATGGTGACACGGTTACTTTGATCAAAGACCTGAAAGTGAAAGGTTCATCAACGGTACTTAAAGTGGGCACTAAAGTAAAAAATATCCGATTGGTTGATGGCGACCATGATATTGATTGCAAGATAGATGGTGTTGGCCCCATGAAGCTTAAATCACAATTTGTTAAGAAGGTCTGATCAAAACATAACCTTTGCTCATTACTCGCTTAAAGAAGCGGAAGTAAGTCATTAAAAAAAGCCTTGTAAGTTACTGAAAGGGCGGTATAATTCCGCCAAGTTTGAGAACACCTCTTTAGGACTATAGCTCAGTTGGTTAGAGCGCTACCTTGACATGGTAGAGGTCAGCAGTTCGAATCTGCTTAGTCCTACCAGATTTTCCCCTTTAAAATCAATAAGTTAACTTTTTCATCTTGGTCAAAATAAATACACGACCAAAGGCTGTGCCCATCTGGTGCCCAAAACTTGAAATTTGACCTCTATCTTTAGGGTGGTTTTGAGTATTACCCTAACCTGAATCAAGTGGTTTAAATCAGGGCTGGGTATTAATGTTCGTGCAGGGTAGAATGTGTGCCTTTCAATATGTTTTATTCATCTTTGGTAGAGAATGACGATGGCGACCGACGACAGAATCAAGGCTAAAATTAATAAGCTATTAG
>CAKMZU010000340.1:3069-3920 GCA_929200485.1 uncultured Gammaproteobacteria bacterium
TTTTGACTCCTCCCATTCATTGTTATCTCTTAGCGTAAATTTTTCATGAAGATCTTTGTATTCGGCATCGGTTATTTTAAAGTTGAAGGTTGCCAAAGCTGCATCGCACAAGTATGGCATTTTAGAACATTCAAGGCTTTTGAGGAATAGTTCGTAAATTTCATTTGGCAAACTTAAGGCATTTATAGAAAATAATATAATAAAAGGTATTAGTGGTTTCATGAATTTAATCTTTAAGTTAATAATTACTTCAAATGACACTATTACTTTATAAAAGTTCAATATTGCTAACAACACGCACCACAGGATCGCTTCGCTCCCTGTGTGCTTACGGTTATATTTCCTCATTGTCTTGTTCTTTTATGTATCTTAATGCTTCATCCAAATTCATTGGTTTGTCGCAAAGATATTTTCCAGCTTTTACTTGGTTGTCGTAAGTCGCCTGAGTTTCAGCTACAAGTTTTTGCGCTCTTTCCATTGATGTCATTTTTCTTTTCCTGTTTAGTTTTTCTGTGGTTTGCAACCCTGCATTTTGTGCTACAGAATTTAGCCCTTTTGGTGCCATAAAACATTTTATTGCAGCTTTTATTAAAGCACTTAGTCTTTTTGATCACGCCTATATTGTAACGCAGTATCGTTACAAATCAACCAAAAAAATATAACAACTGTGTCCAAAGGAACGCAGCAAGCTGCGTCCTTTGACACTACGGTTATAACCTTTCCTTGATTACTTTTGCCAAATTACAACGTGTTTTTATGTGGATATAGCAGGTACCTAATTGACTATAAGCTTTTTCGCATTGACTACATTTATATTTATAAGGCTTTACGCCCGTGTGGGTTCTTTTGTG
>CAKMZU010000341.1 GCA_929200485.1 uncultured Gammaproteobacteria bacterium
GTTTATTCAAGATTCCTTATACGCAACTCGGGCTCAATAGCTTTTTTGACAGAAGCCAAAAGCAATTTTTAGAGGTGCCCTTTAGTTCAGAAGAGGTAGATTTGTTGGGATTATAGGTATTGCTTGGAATGCAGTATTTATCATTCGTGAAGGACTAATAACGACTAGGCTCGTACTTTGTTCTGGTTATTGAGGAATATTGAATGGATAAGTGAGTTGTCAGAGAAGCTGAGCAATTCAAACGAGTTTGATTACTCAGCAAGAAAAGTTGAATTAGCTTTTGATGGCTTTTTCACCTGCTTCCACGGATTGGAGAATCAGCGTGTTGATGGTCATAGGGCCAACACCCCCGGGGACCGGCGTGTAGGCTTTACAACGATCTTTAATGCCTTCTAATTCGATGTCGCCAACGCCGCCTACGTGATAGCCTGCATCGACAACGATGGCATCGTCTTTGATCCAGTCAGCTTTGATAAACTCAGGCTTACCTAAAGCGCCGACTACGAGATCAGCTTGTTTGATTAATTCAGGCAGGTTTTTTGTGCGCGAATGGCAAATCGTCACAGTCGCATTTGCTTCGAGCAACATAGCAGCCATGGGCTTACCTAAAATAGGAGAGCGACCGACAATGACGGCGTGAAGGCCTTCAAGATTAAGATCATAATGATCAAGTAAGCGCATTATCCCTTTAGGCGTTGCGCAGCCGTAGGCTTCTTCGCCCATGGCCATACGACCGAAACCAAGACAAGTAACGCCATCAACGTCTTTTTCAAGGGCGATGGCATCGAAACAGGCCCGCTCATCAATTTGCGCAGGAACCGGGTGCTGCAACAAAATACCATGCACATCAGGGTTAGCGTTGAGCGCTTCAATTTTGCCAAGTAACTCATCGGTGGTAGTTTCTGTTGGCAGCTCAACTTTGAGTGATTGCATGCCCACTCGCTCACAGGCATTGCCTTTCATTTTTACATAAGTCGCAGAAGAGGGGTCATCACCTACCAAGATGGTAGCAAGGATTGGAGTTCGCCCTTGGCTCTTATCTTTCAGTTGCTGAACTCGGGTTGTTAAGGCTGCTTCTGTTTCTTTGGCAACTGTTTTGCCATCGAGTAATAGACTCATAGGACTCTCTAATCCTCAAAATGGGTAATTTTCTCATGATGTTCATGATGAGTCTATTTTAAAAAAACAATTCGAGTATTTTGTCGATTAATAAATCGATGCTGTATCATGAGTAGGTTGCTTAACTATTGATCAATAAACGGTTTTTTTTGAAAATCAGTGTTTTTTTATGAAAAATAGTTGACTCATTAGGTTTTGATCCTTATCATGCAGCGCTCAATTGATGAGGCCAGTTCACTGGTTGAAATCGGGGTATAGCGCAGTCTGGTAGCGCGCCTGCTTTGGGTGCAGGATGTCGGGAGTTCAAATCTCTCTACCCCGACCAATTCATCAATTAGCTTGATAGTTTTAATAATAGAGCGCTCGTAGCTCAACTGGATAGAGCAACGGCCTTCTAAGCCGTAGGTTACAGGTTCGAGTCCTGTCGGGCGTGCCATTGTATAGCTAGTTAGCTTTCAAAGGCATTATTAAAACACTCTCAATGGTGGGCGTAGCTCAGTTGGTAGAGCGCAGGATTGTGATTCCTGTGGTCGTGGGTTCAATCCCCATCGTCCACCCCATTTTATACTTCTTTATTAAAATGACATAGAATTAACCTTCCGTGGTTTAAAGTTGCGATAATTTTCTTATTTCTTTCAATTTAAAAAACGCTGATGTATTTGCTTATTATTAGCATTTTTTTTATTTGCTTTTGATTGGTTTTCGCTCAATATAAATAGAATTAATCTGACTCTTTAATGGTTTCCGTTTCTGGGAGTGAGATGTTCACCTGTACCAGCCATGTACCTAGTAGGGTAACAATGACAGGAGGCAGTAATAACCAGTCGAAGGACGTAATTCCAATAGACAGATTAATAAATAAAACCTGCATCGGGATAAGGTAGGTAAAGGCCATCACCCTCACAGGCCCGAGAATAGGGGAGGCATATTGAAGAATATAGACAGTCACTACCGTTGCTATCGTGGCTAGATAAAACAGGCCCCACCATACCTTTTCGGTGATATTGAAAAATGAAAGATTGCCAATATCAAAGAGACAGATGCAGAATAAAACAATAGTTGTAAAGAGAATAACCCAAAAGCTGTTGTTTGTTCCGGATGATTTAAACTGACAGGCTTTTAGGAGCGTAACAAACAGGGCATAAGAAATGCTGCCTAAAATAAAAATAAAATCCCCATGATTTATCTCTTCAAGTAATGACAGTTCACTGGTTTGCGATAAAATAATCCAGACTGTCCCAGTGAAACCACAAAGAAGGCCTGCAATAATAGAAAAAGTAATATTTTCGCGGAGAAAAAACCAGGAGGCAATGCCAGCTAATCCTGGGTTCAAAGTGAAAATTACTGCTATGTTGACCGAGGTTGTACTTTCAATTGCTGCAAATGTTGCCCAAAGATAGAATCCAAAAAAACAGCCTGTGACTGCATATTTTAGTAGGTCTGCAAAAGAAGGGATTTTTATGGAGGCGTCAAATAGTGCAATGGGGATAAAACAGAGGATTGCTATCAGCATTCGAAGGAAAACTTGAACAGACGCAGATATGTCGCCCGCTATTAGTTGCACCACGGTGAAAGAGGTCGCATTGATAAATGACCAAATCAGTACCAGAATCAATGCAATATTTTCTTGGGATCGTAGCATAGTGCTGAATTAGCAAAGCAAATTCGTTTGACATCAGGTAACGATAAATAATTCCCTGTTTGGGATATTTGTATTGCTCATTGGCTGATTATATTTACAGTGTCTTTTAAATTTTAATCTCTCGCCAAATGTACATGAAAAATCTTCTAAAGATTGAAACTTTGTTATCTTTCAGTTCAGAAATTCTCTGAGTGCTAAGGTTATCCTCTACATCAAAACTTAGAGAGAAAGTGGTTGTAGGGTTACCAAATTTTGAGCGTGATATAGTTAAATCTAAGCCTTTTTTCAATCCAATTTCAGATTCGAGTCTGGTTAGAATCTTTCCATATTTTGTTTGGTTAAATAAATTGACAACGATGGGTTTTGTGGCAAGAACATTTCTTGTAGAAGGCTCCCTTATATCATCGATAGCTAATGTTTTTGGATTGATTCCGAAAAAATTCTTTTGTATTGATTTTAAGGTGTATAGAAAAATGTTCGCATCCATTGAGTAATAAAATGTATGTATATGGTTATTGGATGACTCCGGGACTAATACGTTTTCACTAAGTGTTCTGTAATCTAAGCAAATCTTCCAGGATTCTGGACGAATTTCTCTGATGAATGAGTCTTTGGTTGCAAATGAATTAAATTTATCTGCTTCGGAAGATATCAAGTCATCTTTACCTATATGTATAGTGTGATATTTTATAAGTGCATCTAATCTTGTTCTGTATTTTTCTATGTATTGAATGATATTTTTAGAAAATGCGTTTTCTTTTAATACTTCTTTATTTTCAATAATTTTATTAAGTATAGATCCAGCATCAACTAATTTGTCATCTTCCCCAATTCTATTTGAGAGTTCTTTCTGTAATTGAGTAATGCAATTTTGATATTGCTCAGAATTTCCAGCATTGCAAGTTTTAAATATAATTCCGCAGGTTTGCAGGAATAAGAAAAAAAATACTGAAAAAATAGTTTTTGATATCATCACAAAATTACCGGAATAACAGAAAATAGAAATGAGAGTTTAAATGTTTTGGTAAGTTCAATATGTTGAGTGAGAAAGTTACCCGTACTCGACGAGCCAGGTGTGACTTGGTAGTTTTTTCAGGCGTTTACAGGATAAAAGATGGTGAGAAAATGAGAGTCGATTTAAAAAGGGTGGGGT
>CAKMZU010000342.1 GCA_929200485.1 uncultured Gammaproteobacteria bacterium
AGGCTATTCTGTTCCACAAGGCTATTCTGTTCCACAAGGCTATTCTGCTCCTCGAGGTTTTCCTTCTCAAGTTTCTCGATCCCCTCAAATCCATTCTCCTCAAGAAGGTCGACCCTTTGTTGGAAGTTATACTTTTCAGAGAAATTGCCCTTGTTCAACAAGTCGTTCCCAGGTGACTAAACAGGTTTATCCAGAGAGTCCTCCTCCGCCTTATGTTGATTTGGTGGGGCTACCGGTAGAGAATAATTTAGAAAAGCAGCGTTCACTGTTTGAGCCTAAGAGGAATAAAAATACATTACAAAACAATGGTTTATCGGATTTAATTGATCGGGCGAGAGAGCGCAAGGAAAAAATAAAAGCGAATTTTTCAGACTTGTTATCTGGCCTGGAAGTGAATTCAAAAGAGGCAGTCATCTGGGCTTTAAGTCACGAGAATGATGGAGTATTGAATGATCTTTATGCTCAAAGGGATGAGTTAGGTAACTATGATATTAGAAAAAATGCTCCAACTGAGCTTGATGAGTTAACTTTAGGTTTGAGGGCACTTGTAAGGGGTGAAAACCCATTTTCTGCAGCGATGAAATTAAAGTTATTTTTGAATCAATTAATAATGGAAAATCGAGAACAAAGGCCGGAAACTCACTATTCGGAACTTTAATATAATGAGTATGGTTATAAATCTGCGGCATAACCTTAAAGTTTTTTATCGTTTTGGTAATTTGATAGTGCATCGAGGGTGATACTTTTGGATGCTTGTTTAGATCACGTATTTAGCCTTTGCTTATTTAACTGAATAAATTGTCTTTATTTTGAGCAATTTTCGGTGATTTATGCACAATTTCATTGCGATGATGATATGCCGTATTTTGTCAAATAAAAAAAGCCAAAAAAAAATTAAAAAAAGACTGGAAAAAAATAAGCTATTGATTTTTAAGGGTTTTTATTTCGTCGTTTAATTTTTGATCATTTGGCTCAGGTGAGAGTTTTAGTGGCTTTCCGTAACTATCCAAAAGGTTATCCAAAAAGTTATCCACAGAATCTGTTGATATTTTTTCAAAACTGAAACAAACGGTTTTACTGTGGATATCGGTGCAATCGCTTGTTTATTTTCTCTTTAAGAAAACGCCGGTTTCTATATGATCGGTATAGGGAAATTGATCAAAAATTGCCCACCTAGAAACCTCGTGGGTTTTGGTGAGTGTGACTAAATTCTCAACTAACGTGGTTGGATTGCAGGAAATGTATACAATATGATCAAAACATGACACAAGGCTTAATGTGTCATTATCTAAGCCTGCTCTTGGAGGGTCGACAAGAATAGTGGTTAGGTTAAAATCGTCCAGATCAATTTGAGCATCCTTGATTCGCCTAAATTCACGCTCTTTTTTCATAGCGGCTGTAAACTCTTCACTTGAGAGCCTTAAAAAGCTGATGTTATCGACGGTATTTTTTTCACAGTTCCACTTGGCATTGTAGATCGAGGTTTTACTGATTTCGGTGGCGACAACTCGGTCAAAATGTTTTGCTAGCGGCAGCGTAAAATTTCCGTTACCACAGTAGAGTTCAATTAAATCTCCATTGCTATGTGTCAATTGTTTAGATGCCCAAGTCAGCATCGATTGATTGATATAAGGGTTTGGTTGAGTAAAACCACCTTCGGTTTGTCGATAGCAATAAGATTCCCCGGCAACCGTTAAGGTTTCCACTACAGCATCAGACTCGATGACGATTTTTTGTTTTCGGCTTCTGCCAATTAATTGAATACCAAGATCGGAGGCTAAGGTTCTGGCTTTATTTTGCCATTCGTCGTCCAGTTTTTTGTGATAAATCAAAGAGACCAAAGCGTCGCCAGTCAGCGTAGTTAAAAACTCAACTTGGAATAATTTTCTTTTTAGGATATCAATCTTTTCTATGGACGCTTTAAGCTTTGGCATGAGTTGATTGATTTGCAGACAGGCGATTGGGAAGTCTTTTAGTTTAATGGGTGATTTATTCTGCCCTTTGGGAAAAATAACAAAATCAAAATCATCACCCTCATGCCAAATTCTAAATTCAGCCCGATAACGAAAATGGGTTTTAGGTGAAGCAAATACATCCGGTTTTTTTATCGTAAAAGGAGTGAACAGGGTTGCCATTCGCGATTCTTTTTCAGATAAAAACTCAAAGTATCTTTCGGGATCGAACTGGCTTAGGGGCATATTAATATTTCTGAATCATAAAAGGCCGAGATTATAGGCAAAATGAATAAAACTTGCGACAATACTCTTTTTCTATGAAGGACTTTAGATTATGGCAGTTTTGGTCACAGGTGGTGCAGGATATATCGGCTCACACACGCTAGTTGAATTATTAAATCAAGGTCAGGAAGTTGTTGTCATTGATAACCTGTCGAATAGTCACAAGGTGGCATTAGACAGGGTTCGAGTAATTACTGATAAGCAGGTTCAGTTTTTTAAAGCGGACATTCGTGATAAGGACGCACTTAGGCAAGTGTTTAGCCAGGTATCTATTGACTCGGTTATTCATTTTGCAGGCCTTAAAGCAGTGGGTGAGTCAGTTGAACAACCCCTACGTTATTATGAAAACAATGTTTATGGCACGCTGGCTTTGCTGGATGTTATGAAAGAATTTAATGTGTTTAAACTGGTGTTCAGTTCATCGGCAACGGTTTATGGCGATCCCGATGAAGTGCCAATAAAAGAAAGTGCAAAACTTCAAGCGACGAATCCATACGGCCAATCCAAATTGATGGTTGAGGATATTTTACGCGATGTAGCGGCAAGCGACGAACGATGGGTCTTCACCTTGCTGAGATATTTTAATCCGGTGGGGGCGCATGCTTCAGGTTTGATTGGGGAAGATCCACAAGGCATACCCAATAATCTGATGCCATTTATTAGTCAGGTTGCCGTCGGGCGTCTTGAAAAACTCTCGGTGTTTGGTAATGACTACCCCACCAAAGACGGTACAGGTGTTAGGGATTATATTCATGTCGTTGATTTAGCTAAAGGCCATTTATTGGCATTGCAGAAGCTTGCTTCTCAAAAAGGCTGTGTGGCGATCAATCTTGGCACTGGTGAAGGATATTCGGTTATTGAAATGGTTGAGGCGTTTGAGAAAGCGTCTAAACGAAATGTCCCATACCAGATTGTCGATAGAAGGCCGGGTGATATTGCCAGTTGTTATGCCGATGCGACTGTTGCAGAAGACTACTTAGGTTTTAAAGCAGAGCTTGGTGTTGAGCAAATGGCGATCGATACATGGCGTTGGCAATCGAAGAACCCTAAAGGTTATCTGGCTGAGTGATTCGCCCAACATCGATAAATGTATTTAATTCTGGGAATTCTTTGATTTTGTGTAAAAAAGCATCATGAATTCCTCGATAATCTTCTTTCTTGAGCTTTAAACCTTTTTTTTCTTGAGCTAAATAATTAATCAGCTCGTTAAACCGACTCGTTAGCTTCCCTTGGGTTTTTTCTTGATCTAATAGAAATAGAACCTGCCCTAGAGTTTTGTTTGCGCGCCAATCTTCTTTATCAATCAATAGAAAACTCTCGTCACTTTCTTCTACCGTCGTTTCCGTGATTCTCATTCTTGTGGCAGTTTTTAAATCAGTGTAGTTATTACGGAGAATTATTTGTAAAGAAGCGGCGTTGTCATTTATTTCAACTAAACGTAATAGCAGCGAAATAAAATGATTCCATAAAATCTCTTCAGTACTTGTGGCAAATAAATACGGGCTTACTGTTAGTATGACTATGATCATAAAATTTCTTAGGGTGTGCATAGGGCATCCATAGAGAACAAGGTATTACATATATAGTTCCTAAGTAGTCAGGTTAATTCATTGGTTTGGTATTACTGTCTGGTAATCATTACAGGTAAAAAAATATGTCCTATTGGTCAGTA
>CAKMZU010000343.1:0-1151 GCA_929200485.1 uncultured Gammaproteobacteria bacterium
CCGCAGTGCCCCATTATCAAACCCTCAATGGGGTCGCCCGTTCTCCGAAGATCAAACCAGGACCAGCCACCCCCCAGGTCGATTATTTTGTCACCATAAGCGGTTGTCGTCTCAGATGACAACCCCTCTTTCCAGGCTTCTTCTAGTTTACCCAGATCCTCGAATACCTGGTTTGGGGTGCGCCAATTAAACCGAACATCTCTCAAGCTCGGCAAGTTTGTATTTGCCAGTCCAGCGAAATGCTCAACCTTCTCTCGCAACCACTTCGAAATCGCTCTGAAATCAGTGCATATGCGCTTCTCTGGATCGCCCATGTATAGACCGTTACGCTCAACGGCTCTTACTAACTTATCTTCTTTTCTGGTGTCTAGGTTAGGGATTTTTGCATATGTAGGCCCTGCACAATACTCGAGATAATGTGCCGCTTTCATGAGCCTGAAATACCAGACCACATGATCTTCTTTTTGCGAAAATGCGCTTATTTCTTTGTATAGCTCGGCGCCGAGATCTGGATACACTGCTTTAAAAAAAGGCGTATCGAACATAGATCTGTATTTTCTTGGTAGCCCCATAGAGTCATCCTTCCGATAGGTGAGCGCATGTTGGGTTTTGAGTGGTACCTATGCGTCTACTGGATTGGTGCAGTTCATATAGTTCTAGTTTTATATTGGTGGCTCGGTGCTATATATTATACGATAAAATATATGCTGGCTCAATCGCACTTGTGGGGAAGCTGACAACGACCCCCGCGTTTAAGTTCTTAGTGTCGCCCCTCGGTCAGTGCGCCTATCTTTTTTTTGTAGTGCGTCTTGATTTTCTGAAGCGTCTTTTCGTCGACTGCCCCCTGCGTTAGATTGTTAAGTTTTGAGATATAGACAAGATGTTCTTTTATTTGGTCGACGTATTTAGTGGTGTAAACTGTACGCACTCGAGTCAATTTTCGTTTATGTATGACGCGGAATGCAACTGCCCCTGTTGTATTTGCCACTGTCAGACTCGTGACAGATCCGTCTTTTCTGACTAAGTCGTTAATTGTTTTTTCTTTTTTAAACCCTTCGATCTGGCGTCTTTTCTCGGCTTCAAAGAACTGACCATAATAGTATTTGCGTATTTTATTGTACCGAGCCTGGCTGATATCGCTCTTGTTGACA
>CAKMZU010000343.1:1161-3881 GCA_929200485.1 uncultured Gammaproteobacteria bacterium
CACCTAACTCACCCAAAGACACCCAAATATACTCGCGGATCATTTTTTTGTAATTCTCCTCAGTCAGGCGATCACTTTGCCAGTTTGCTTTTCTCAGACGAAATATAATCCTTGAATACGTATCCGAGCTCCTTCTGGTGATACTTATACTTAGTCCTCTTACCCTTCCTTCGCTCGAAATCTCCGGCGCAAAAGGTGCATAGAGGCCGTCCTCCTTACCCTCCAATATCTTATGGAATTGTCGCACATAGATCATGCGTGTTTTTTTAAACTGTACAAGGTCTCGCTTATCCAGTGAAGCGGCCTTGCTCTCAATCAGCATCTGCGACAATTCATTGTAGTGCGCATCGAAATTCTCCTCGTTTACCTGTCTTTCCGTCATGATTCCGTGCGAGGGCAAGTGTAAATTGAGCAGTATTTTTTGCTCTTTCGTACCTCTATACCTGGCAAATATACTCAAGCCCTTGATTTTCCCTTCATCAGTAAACAATAGATTGGCTGCGTTGTCTTTTCTCAACTTGTATATTTTGATAACCTGGTCGCGGCGTTTGCAAGCCGCCGAATAAGCCTCTGATTCGCTTGTGTAGTCAGCAATGGCGAAATATTCCTGTAAGCCTAAAGCGCGAAATTGAAACCTGAAGGCTGTGTATTGTCTTTTATTTGGATGCGGATAGATGTGGGTCATTGCTGCCTGTAATCCTTTATAATTATTGTATTGGTGTTTCGAGGGCTTCTACTTCACCCTTCCACGTCTAATTTACCAAACCAGCCGTGCTTGTCATCACCGCGAAAGATTCGAAGCGCTGGCAGGCTTTTTTTTTATTCGCTCAAAATGCAGATTTGATGTTTTTTATATCATTTATCTATTGTTATCACAAGCACATGTGATATGCGAAATAAGGTTGAAAAGGATTACCAATCAACTTAAGGCGCGTCACCATTGCTCAAGAAGAGGATGATAAAGTTCTTTCATTTATTACCAGTGGCCTTGATCGAACTGCTCAGGAAATAGCTGTTCTTTACAAAGCGCGGTGGCGGATAGAGCTCTTTTTCAAAGCACGCCAATTTCGGCAAGATTTAGATCTAGAAACGGTCTATTTGATGATTTTGTTAGTGAAATGGAACTAATTTTGAAAAAACACTCTAGTATAACTAAAGCATTGAGAGTGACGCTCAATAAATAACTCCAAGGGGGGGCACTTGAAAGTGAGGGTTACACCAAAAAACATTTCAGAAGCCAATGAGTGGGTACAGCGCTTTGTCGCTGAATTGCATTCGAGCGGCCTGATCCATATGTTCGAATCTAAAATCGAATGCGGATATCAACTCGTAGCTAAAACCTTCGGCTGGGAGTCATGGGAGGCGTTGGTCGACCACATCTCTATCCCACACGAAACATATTACATAGATGGAAATGACCAAATTCTCGAAACACTTGTAACTCGGATGGGCCTGTACCTCGAAACAGGGAGTCTCGGCTACGTAGAAGGGTTAATAAAAAATTCAGGTGTCGGGTATTCCGAATTTAAAAGAAAGAATATAGATAGATTGTGGTCGCCTTGGGGTCAAATAATAGAAAAAACAACGGTTGTTGACGGTATCGATTTTGTAGAAACGTGCGGTCATGGAGGGTTTATTTTGAGCCCGGAGATGTCATTAGAAATACCGCCGCATTTATCGAATGGTACCCTGTATTACGAACAAGATTGCGAATCAGCACTCATCCATTTAGCATTTCCTGATGTGTTTAAAGAGTCAATAGCTTACGATCTAGCGAGCTACCCCATATCGATTTATAATCTTGATTCTTCGATAGAAGCAAGTGAAGCTGAGCCAGTGGCGCATTTGCAGGATAGAGAGCTGTCAGATATTGAAATAAGAGTTGTAGAGTATCTCTCAACGTGCGTATTAAAGAACCGCATGCCCATTTGTACACCTGATTCGCAACATCCAAGCCTGCAAGACTGGGTTCTGTGTCTTTCAAGGGCAAGCAAATTAGACGGCACTTGGCCATTATCTACATCTAAGACGGTATGGAAAGAGCATTTCTGGTAAGCCGAGGAATACTTTTAATCACTTCAAAGCCGTCGCTGTCTACATTAATTACATTGACCTTTGTGTTTTCTGGCAATTCTTTTAGTTTATATAACCCTGCCGAGAAAACCCCGTGATCAGAACGCAGTGAATGTCGCGGGGATGAATTGGCGGTCATCCTTGTTCCTGTATGTATTTTCGAATGGTATCTACGCAGGCATTTCCAATTGAGCAAGCGAAATAACCATCTGACCAAAACGTTTTTTCCTGCCAGAACTCATACTTTAGCGAAGGAAAGTTTTTCCATACATTCGCAGTTGTCTGCTGTTTGATTCTTCTTACGTATTGACCAACAGAATAATTTGTACCAATAGTGATCATGATGTGAATATGATCCTTGTCGATTTCCATTTCCTCAACAACGAAGTCTGAAGCAGATGCAATCTCGTTAATATTTGTCTTTACAAATTCGCCCACCAAGCCCCTTAAGAGCTGTTTTCTATATTTCACAACCAGTATCAAATGTATGGTGATAAGACATTTGCAAAGTGCTTTGGCTTGATATTCCACCTTGATAGTGCTTCCATATACAGTAATCTATACAGTATATGGAAATACTACTTAGATCAACACTTCGGACACTTCTACGCAGCGATCACTCCGAAATTACTCATCTCATCATAGGC
>CAKMZU010000344.1 GCA_929200485.1 uncultured Gammaproteobacteria bacterium
CGCAATTATCAGAGGCTAACGATAATAAGCTTCTTAATGCTTTCGCTTCGGTGATCTGCAAATAATCAGAAGTCAGTATGCGACATTTGACTTGTTCAGATTCATCATCACCTAACGCGGCTTTAAGAGCTGGTAACAACAACTGCAAACCTGAGTGGCGTATAAATGAAACCGCAATGTGAATTTCGTTCGCTTGGTTGATGGCTGGAATTAATTTGTCGAGTAATCTATCATCATCGCCTGTCGTTAATAACTTATTATTCTTCGAAACGACATTCATAGTTAAACGCCTATTTTTTTAACAGCACAGTCAGCCAGCGTTCATCTCTCCTGCCCTTTCGTCTATCTCCAGTAATCCATGTTGATTCTAGCTCTAATCGAGTATTTTCAAGCACCGAGTGGAGGCGAGATTCGTTCATATCAGTAAACAAGCGGTCACCGCGCTGGCATTCGCTATCACCATATTTAAAAGAACAATAAAACACACCGCCAGATTTTAACCATTTTGCCATATGTTCACAGGTCTCGGATAGCTCATTAAACGATACATGTAAAAGTGAGGCACAGGCCCAAATACCATCTTGTGAATCGACAGGAAGTTTCATGCTAAGAAATGATTCTGTATAAACGGGTTGCCCTATTAACTCGCAAGCTTTATCCGTCAGGCTTTTAGATTGATCAAATGCGATGACTGAGAAACCCTGAGATAAAAAAAACCGGCTATCACGGCCACTACCGCAGCCTGCATCTACCAGAGCTGCATGCTCAGGCAGACGTTTAATAAACGCCTCATACAGCGGCTGCATATCCACATCAACCGTATTGTTATAAAAATCCTCTGCGTTTTTGTCGTAATAATCCATAGATCCTCTTAAACCCATAAAGTAAATTGGCACTTAGTCGTAATCTTTCAAACTGGTAAAACCGACTGTGTTTAATCAGATTAAAAAGAGAAACAGAATCATGAGTGACTTCAAGCTCTATATTATCGATACCTTCAACATGATAAAAGGTTAAACCAACGCGATCCATTAGAGAAAAAACGCCTGCGTAGGTCAAGGCGCTTCTCCAACAACTTTCGCTCAATCTACTCAATAAAACGAGGCACATGCGCTATGCCTAGCATGGCGAGTGTATCATCATTCAGCGAATCTAGATTACTGTATAACCATTCGGTTAGTTGGCTACCGTTCATACAGATAATGTCATTAGCAGCCGCATAGTCTTTTACATCATCACTGATTTCAGCAGTTGTCATGACAATATACCGTGCGCTAATGGTAGGTTCATGAAGCAATTTCCTTGCTTCAATCAGTTGATCGACCGCCTTTTTCCCTGTGAATTTGTCATGATGCTTCACTTGGCAATAGACTCGCTGCTCTACGCCCGTAAAATCCACTTTAGTCGCTTTTATGTCAATATCGCCTTTGCCCTTAATTTCATGCTTAGAGGGAATGGTGACACCACTATAATTTTCACACTCAAATAGCTCTTTGACCAATCGCTCTAACCCCTCACCACCGGCCTTTAATTTGATGTCTTTATTCTTACGAAGCTTATTCATTAACTGCTGCTTAAAATCATTGATATAATCTTCGGTCTTCTCCGAAATGATCATCGATGGGCAGAAGGATTGTTCATTAGAAAGTCGCTCTTCAAGCACATCCAATTCATTATTAAATTCAGATAAATCCGTATTGGCCATACGAATCTTAAGACGCTGTTGCAGCTTCGTGCTCAGCACGTCGCGACTGATAAACATCACATTGGATGCATCTGGCAAAAAACTAACCGCTTGCCGGTTTTCAGTGTGTTGATGCACGGGGCTCGCTTCAAAACTTTTTATACCAGTAGCATACCCTATCGCAATGGTTCGATTGAGCGGAACCAATATCCTATCACCCTCGGTGATATTAAAAAATCGGGTCGCCGCTTTTCGACGTCGACCTGGGTTAATGCCTTGATTTTTGAACTCATCGAATAACGCTGTTGCATCAGGGAATAATGAGAAATTCACCGCCTTAAAGCCATAGCCAACACAACCCGACTTGATCAATGCCTTGGGCGAACGAACCAGTAATGTTTTCTTTTTCATATAAATCCTTTTAATAGGTTAGTTGTCAGGATGCTCAGGCAGGCTCTGGTAATGAATTAACGATATCTAGCACCTTCAAAAATTCGTTGTTTTTCTTTTTATTTTTATGAGTGGTGTTCCATTCAGGCTTTATCGCTTTGATCAGCTCATACTCGATCGATTGGCTAACATTAATTGATCTGTCATCGATCGACGCATAAGGGTTTGTCGTCAGCCACACAGTCACTTCTCTGCCCTGCTTGATGAGCGCCGTAATTTTGTCATCCACATTAACACTATGCCAAAAATACCTCTTTGCCTTTAGCCAACGTGTTTCAAAGGAATCCGTGTACACACCAATATAAGTGATTTCGTCATCAACCTTTACCATATACACAGACTGCTCAGCATCGAGAAATCTTTCATCAACCAAGCTTAATGCGGCATGCCACGTTTGCTCTTTGCCCTCATGCTTAGCGACTATTCCTTCTTCACACCACTGGGCTTTACCTACCTTGACGAACTCGTACCCTTCATGGATTGCTTTTTCTAACATGCTTATCTTCCTTATTGTTATTAATGCTATTCGTGTTACTGACTATACAGCATGAACATTGACCACTGACCACTGACCACTGACCACTGACCACTGACCACTGACCGTATAATTTTATTTTTTTAACATTTTATATCCAGGCGAAATCTCCACATTGGCGACCCCGTAGAGCGCTGCACTGTTGCGAAGCCATAAGTAGTATACATGCCCCCTTAAGCGTGCCTTTTTCGGAGCAGTCGACATTCCAACGCCTTAACAAATACCCTGCAACTGCAGCGCGTAAGTTTATTTTGAGCACACCATCGATCATACCGTAATCCATTTCGATGGCATCTTTTTGTTTTGCTCCTAAATCAGGGTGAGGGATAATTTCTAACTCAACAATCCGGTTCCATTGAATATCAGCCTCTTTGCACTCCACATCATCGACAATCGATTTATCAAGCATCTTCGATTTTTTTATGCGTGTTAATACAAAATCAGAAAAGCGGTTATTCAACCTATCGTAAGCCCTTACATGCCATCTCAGGCCATTATCGACCAGACAAAAAGGCACCATCTCCCTTATTTTTTCACCACTCGACATGGAGCAATACGTCATTTTAACCGCTTTGTTGAGGTGTATCGCTCGAGTAATTTCTGACAAAATACCCACATCGGGTTTATTTAATTGCGAGGGCGTCTCGGTATTAATAAGCCCCTGATTGACGGAAATGATTTCTCCGCCAAACCCCTTCGACAAGGTTGATAAGACTTTATCTGCAGGGTACTCAAACAAAGGTTTAAAGGGTTTATTGACTTTATAAATTTTTGCTTTAGTGTCGTAGATAAGGTTTTTAGGCGCTTTTTCTTTATACAAAGCAAGATCACGTGTAGCTGCTGCCTCTTTAAGGCCAAAGCGCTCGATTAGATCACTTCGACTGACAAGACCTAAAAAATACAATCTAAAGTCAATGTAAGCTAATCGCTCTTGCTGTGATTGGTTAACGCCTTTCACACCTAACACCTAAATTAAATATCTAAAATAAGATGCGACAATAACAGCATCAAAACATACAAGTCAAATTCAATTGCAATAGAAGTCAATTTGATTACCACCAAAAACCTTCAAACATCGATTAAATAAATTACTCAGTGCATAGACAAGCAAAAGACTTTCAATCCTTGCACCTACATCACTCTCAATTTAATCATCTAGGATTTCTATATCCCAGCCTTTATGCTTGTAAATAGCAATCAGAAGAT
>CAKMZU010000345.1 GCA_929200485.1 uncultured Gammaproteobacteria bacterium
ATCCATTTTTTCAAGCAGAGCGACAACGGGCATTTGTTTTTTACCATTGCCATCGCTGTAGCTGATCGTGTCGTAGCTGATTTGTGTGATTAACCCTTTGGGGGTTTCTATGGTTCTTAAAAGATTTCGTCCAGCAAAATTCACGTATTTAAATTCGGTACGCTGCCCTAAAGCATTGGCTATCGCTTCAACGCCATTTTTATTGAAATATACATGGATTTTTTTGTTGTCTGGGGTAGTAAGGTTGAAACCACCGGGCACATAATCAAAGCGGTATTGATTGCCATAATTATCCGTCAAGGTTTTTAAACGGGCAGTTCGTAGAGAGCTGATGGGTTCTTCATAGTCAAACTGGATAAAGTTTCCGAAGCGATCTTTCTCAATGACAATCAGCCCCTGATGTGAGAAATACTTGATGCTGCCATCTTTGTGATTGGCTCTATAGCGATAAAAGACTCCTTTATGGTTAGGGACCTCGCGGGCTTCACCGTCATCGGAAAATTTTGTTCCGTGAAGATTGTAGTAACGAAGCCCGGAGCCAAAGTCTGTTTCATCCCGCCATAGTCGATCAATAAGCCAATTCTGACCATGGAGGTAAACCGATTTTTCTTTAATAAAATCCAGATCCAGTTGCCAACCACTTGGCAGACTGAACATGCCATCTTTATTAAAACGATAGGACAGATGCAACTGGAAAGTGGATAGTCGACCTTTTACTGAAATCAGTGGGTAGGAATAGTCAAAAGTGCCGGTGGCTGCATTCACCGAATCATGGCTAAGATGGGTTTTATTATAGGCTTGAGAGCCAGGGTAGTCTCCCTGTGCAACAGTATGGAATCCGACAGCCCAGAAAAACAACATTAAGAGAATCTGTTTGATTTTCATAGGTATTTTCCGCTTAGATAGCCTGTGGTCGATAAGAAGACCGATAGTGAGTAGTGCGCAAGAACTATGATTTATAAGGCTTAGATTAAAATTATAGATCTTGGTTCAATCGTTAGTTTTTTGTTTATTTAGCATTTAGATAAATAAGGGAGTGTCGAAATAAACGATAGTTTACTCTTTTAAGGAAGAAAAACCCGATACGCGCTGTCTTAGACAGGATTGGTTTGTTTTTATTGTGGTTAGATTGAATGGTTATTCAGATTTTTTTACTTTGTTTGAGTGTTATTTTTTCAAGTATTGTTTATCCGATGCCTGGGAAGTTTGAAACATATTATGGATCTATAATGAAAACCTGGCTTGACTCTTTTTGTGTCAAGAATTCTTATCCGGAAAGTATGCGGCATTGTTTAGAGTATTTTTTTTCTGTTGTTAAAGGGGGAGATAGAAATTTATTTGATATGAATGATTCTACAAAAGATAAAGTTCAAAAGGTTTACGACTTAATAGTGAATGGAGATATTAAACTTCATGAAAACCTGGGTTTCACTGTCGAAGAACTTAGAGACTTTGATTTATCAGTCCTAGTAAAAGAAGTTGAGAATATGAATGTAAACATCTTTGGTTTATTTGCTGTCGAAAGCCAGCAGAAAACTACAGCATCATGCCCTAATATCTATCGATCAACCCTTCTAAATGATGAAAGCGACGAGGATAGTGTGCAGGAGTATGATAGTGAAAGTGACGAAGGGAGTAGCTGGAGAAGTGACGGGGAAAATGATTGGGCTACCTACAAGGGTACTGAAGAACTTCCCATTGTTTTACCTGAGAGTGATAAGTCAAATGAAGCATATCAACAATTCACCTCGGTTTCTGATACAAGATTTAATAAGGGGTTATCAGGCTCGGTCCCAATAGAGTTTGATAAACTCCATTAAGCGCTTCGTGATAATCGGTATCGTGTCAATGCTTATCATATCCAGTATCTTTTGATCAAGGATGTAAGTAATCATTCACTTAAAGAAAAGCGGGTCATTAACCTCTACATGCGTAACGAAGCGGTGAATGCCTCAGCGTCTGCCGCGATAATGCATCGAAGAAACGTTGAAAAGATAGCCCATAAACCCGCTATCGCCATCGCCCATTCTTTTTTTCAGGCTTAACCAGTTAATTTTTTCGCCTTGCAATGTTGTTGAAGAAGGCGACCAGGCAGCTTCTGCCAGTCCGAGCATTTTAGGCAGTGCCATATATGAAAGGTGTTTGAATGTATATAAATTTTCACTCCATAGTGCACCTTCGAGCCCTAGAATGTTACGGCTTGAATCTTCTGATAGTTGTTGAGCCATTGTTGCACTATGCGTAATATGCAATGCAGCGAATGTATCTGAAAATGCTGTCGCCCAGTTGAACCCTGGTTCCCATTTGTCTGGCGTGTAGGTCAAATCAAAGTAGGTTTTATCCGCAAATGCCAATACCGTTGGGTACCCATGCTTTGCCAAATTGGCTGCTTGAGTTATCCCTCCTGAATCACTTTTGTTCCACACCCAGATATGACCCGATTCTTCCGGTGGAAAGACGTAATCACTCAAAATAGTTCCTTCGATATCATCTGTTTGAACAGTTTGCTGCCAGCCTGACATCTTAAAATCAGGATTGTTTTCCTTCACTTTTTTAAAAAACCATTGCGATCGAAGTAGGGCGAGGGAGACACCGGTACTTTGTTTTATTGAAAGTGTATTGATTGCATTTTGTAATTGTGTGTTCCACTCGTAAGTATCGCAATCGTTGATACCATGCCAGGCACCTTTTGAGACTTCATCACCTGCTAAACTGACTTCATCGATATGGTAAATGGTTGATTGATTAGCGAACAGCGTTTTTACATCCCCAATGATTTCATCTAATTTTTGTGTAAAACGAGCAGACTTGGCTTTGTCATATTTAGTATCACTATCTTTATATGTGGTTATTTGTTCAGAAATATTTAGTTGATAGTGCATCGTATCGAGGCGGCCAGATGAGTTAACAGGCGAACTTGTCGTATCCATGGTTAAGGATAAACGAAATAAGTTATCTGATTTCACGTCGTCTTCTCTGTTATAAAGACAAACAGGCATGGCATCATCATAATACCCTTGGATGCTAATAAACGTTCCCTGTTCTGCATTAAAAGCCTCAGGGTTTGCATGAATAAGGGCTCTAGCGTGACCCGGTGCTTCAAACTCTGGGATAATGGTAATCCCTCGATCATTTGCATAAGCAATCAATGCCTTGATATCGCTAATGCTATAGTGACCTTCATAATTCATATCAGCTTGAGGGTAGTGAATTAGAGGTATTGGATGCGTCATTGGGTCATCGTTCCTAAAATTTGTTTTATCTAGATTATTTTGCCCAAACATCTCCGGAGGGTTGGTTGAATTACTCACATAACCTCTTGTAGATGCCTGTTTACTTGCCTGCTCACTTAAGGCCGGCAGTTGAATCCTGAATGCTTCATCATCAGCAAAATGTAAATGTAGGGAATTAAGTTTTTGAGCCATCATGGCATCCAGTAAATGCTTTATTTCATCCGTGGTGAAGAAATGCCTTGCGACATCTAACATGATTCCCCTGTATGTGAATCGTGGGTAATCGGTTATTTCAACGGTGGGGAATAATAGACCCAGAGGCTCAGATGATTGCCGCAGCTGCGATTGAATAAGCTGTGAAAAACTAATAAGTCCATACAAAACGCCTGTTGATGTATTTGCCTCAATGGTTACCTTGTTATTAGAGATCCGTAGATTGTAGCCTTCTGGATTTTTCATAACCTTTGATGTGTCGACGAATTGTATTGATACCGTTGCCTTGTCAATAGAGTCAAAAGTAACAGCTAAAGTACTCCCTATTTTGCTTAGCAGGTGTTTAAAAATTTCAATTTTTTTTGGTGTATCTTCCGAAAACCCAGGTGAAATATTAACAGTCAGC
>CAKMZU010000346.1 GCA_929200485.1 uncultured Gammaproteobacteria bacterium
ATGAGGTATGAGGTATGAGGTATGAGGTATGAGGTATGAGGTATGAGTCTTTAATGTAACTTTGACTATACAAGGTGGAGTTTGGCTCCCCCCTTGTAGTTTGGTGCACATTAATTTGTTAGAGTAAATAAATTAAGCAACTTTCTCATTAGTTGATTCAATTTTTTTCTTGTGATCACTGAGTTTTTCAATTTTCTTTTGTTTCTCATAAAGGAATTGTAAAACAGCTGCACGGTATTGGTTGTATAGTGGATCATCCGCAAGTGCTAATCGACTGCGTGGCCTCTCAAGTTGAATATCGAGAATTTCGCCAATGGTAGCTGATGGGCCATTAGTCATCATGACAATACGATCGGATAAAAGTACCGCTTCATCAACATCATGCGTAATCATGATCACGGTATTATTTAAATCTGCTTGAATTTCCATCAAAGAATCTTGCAGGTGTGCTCGAGTCAGCGCATCCAATGCACCAAAAGGTTCATCCATTAGCAAGACATCAGGCTTCATAGCCAGTGCTCGAGCAATACCCACGCGTTGTTTCATTCCGCCTGAGATTTCATCGGGGCGTTTGTGCATGGCATGATCCATGTGAACCAACGTCAGGTTGTGCTCTACCCAGTCTTTCATTTCCTGTTTTGTCATCTTACCTTTAAATTGAGTTTTAACAGCAAGTTCGACATTTTCATAGGCAGTAAGCCAGGGAAGCAACGAATGATTTTGAAACACAACGGCTCGCTCAGGCCCCGGCTCAGTGACTTCCTTACCATTAAGGATAACCCCCCCTTGAGTTGCCTGATACAGCCCTGCAACAATATTGAGTACCGTGGATTTACCGCAACCGGAATGACCAATCAGAGAGACAAATTCACCTTGTTTGATTTTTAATTGCACATCTTTGAGCGCACAGAAAGGGCCATTTGGTGTAGGAAAATCAATACTAACGTGGGTCAATTCTAAAAATGATTTCATCATTTTTCCTTCGTATAGATTGTTTAAACAGTATTTGAGTTCTTTTCCCATGAAAAGAAGTTTTGAAGTACCAACATACTCTTATCAAGAATCAGGCCAATAAATCCAATAGTGATAACTGCAACCATTATCCGGCTTAATGAAGATGAGCTGCCATTTTGAAATTCGTCCCAAACAAATTTGCCAAGCCCGGGATTTTGCGCCAGCATCTCTGCCGCGATTAACACCATCCAGGCAACACCAAGGGATAATCTGAGTCCTGTAAAAATCATAGGAAGTGAAGAGGGAAGAACAATTTTTTGTACATGCACAAGGCTATTTAATCTGAGAACACGACTAACATTCACCAAATCTTTTTCAACGCTTGCGACACCAATTGCCGTATTGATAAGCGTTGGCCAAAGTGAACACAATGTCACTGTAATCATTGAGTTTAAAAATGATTTAGCAAACATTGGATCATCAGTGACATACAGTGCACTGACTAACATGGTTACCAAAGGCAGCCAGGCAAGCGGGGATACGGGTTTAAATACTTGAATTACAGGATTAAATGCACGATTAAGCCCTTGATTCAGCCCAATAAGGATGCCAAGAGGAATGGCAATAACAGCAGAAAGTAAAAACCCCGCCATGACGGTAATTAGCGAAGTAACTATTTGATCAATGAAGGTTGGTGCCCCCGTATATGGTCGTATTTTAGGTTGATAATCTGGATTTTTTTCTAATTTTTTGGCGTTGCGTTTTTCCTGGCGTTCATAGAATTTTTGCTCTTTTATCCTGTCTTCTTTATGTTCAGACCATAAATTTTGAGCTTGGGTATAAACACTTTGAGGATCTGGGAATTTCCCCAACGAGGTTGTAATATTAGATGCTACTTGTGACCACAAAAATAAAAAGGCCAATATACCAAGAAGAGGGTAACCAATCTGGTGCAAAATAGCTTTAAGCTGAACATCCGGCTGTTCACCTTTTATCAGTCTTGCGTAAGGCTCAAAAAATCGTGGTAAGGCTAACATGTTGCTTTCCTCAAGAAGTCTCTCAACAATTTTGTATAAAGTTTTAAAAGCATCCGTGCTTTACTCTTTTCCCTATCATTCAAAGTTAAATCTTCGATGCTTCTTTTAAACCGATGGGGAATTTATTGATGTAGGCATTGGGTTTGGACCCATCAAAACTTATGCCGTCAATAAAGTCTTTCTGTTCAGGTTTAAAGCCTGTTTCTGATGCAAAGTCAGGGAATTCATCCGCTGTCATTTTGCCTTCTTTTATTAAGGCAGTTGCCGCTTTAGCGTAGATATCAGGACGGTAGACTTTTTTAGCAATGTCCATATACCAGCTATCAGGTTTGTGCTCAGAGATTTGCCCCCAACGGCGCATTTGCGTTAAATACCAGATTGCATCTGAGTAATAAGGGTAAGTCGCGTTGTAGCGGAAGAAAACGTTAAAGTCAGGTACTTCACGCTTATCGCCTTTTTCATATTCAAAGGTACCGGTCATGGAATTTGCAATAACATCAGCATCTGCGCCAACATAGTTTGGCTTGGATAAAATTTTTACTGCAGCAGGTCGGTTAGCATTGTTATTTTCATCCAGCCATTTTGCCGCACGAATCATTGCCTTTACGACGCGAATATGGGTATTTGGATATTTGTCAGCCCATGTTTTAGAAACACCAAAGACTTTCTCAGGGTTATTTTTCCAGATTTCATAATCTGTAATCACAGGGACTCCAATCCCTTTGAATACCGCTTGCTGATTCCATGGCTCACCCACACAATAACCGTAGATGGTTCCTGCTTCCATGGTGGCTGGCATTTGTGGAGGAGGGGTGACTGATAAAATAGCATCGGCTTGAATAGTGCCGGTAATATCGCCCTTTTGGGGCGCATAATAACCTGGATGAATGCCACCAGCTGCCAACCAGTAACGTAATTCGTAGTTATGGGTTGATACTGGAAAAACCATGCCCATGTTGAAAGGTTTACCTGCTTCCTTGTACTTCTCAACAACAGGTTTTAACGCATCCGATTTAATTGGATGAACCGGCTTACCGTCTTTGTGGGGTACATGCTTTTTCATTTCTTTCCAGATTTTATTGGATACGGTAATACCGTTACCATTCAAATCCATTGAAAAAGCGGTAATGATGTGAGCCTGTGTACCAAAACCGATAGTGGCACCTAAAGGTTGACCCGCCAACATATGAGCGCCATCTAGCTGACCGTCAATAACGCCATCTAAGAGAACCTTCCAGTTTGCCTGCGCTTCGAGTGTGACATATAAATCTTCATCCTCGAAATAGCCATTTTCATAGGCGATTGCGAGTGGCGCCATGTCCGTCAATTTAATGAAACCAAATTTTAAATCTTCTTTTTCTGGCTCCCCAATCTCTGCTTGAGAACCCAGCGATAGCAGTGACAAGCTAATACTAACAGGCGCAATTATTTTTTTTAAAACGGATGAGTATCGCCGCATTTTAATTCCTTATGAATAATGATTAAAAATAAATCTCTATCAAATGACAAAGTGTCGACTACTATTTGCAATGCATTTGCTGTGCCAATTTTCATAATCCAAATCCGTTTTTATTTTTAACTATCTGATTTAAAAGAAAATAAAATGATTTTTATTTTCTCAGTTAACGCTTGCTCTAAAAAAATGTCTACTTCCTACACCTATAAAATACACAACATAATGCGCATAATTATTTGGCCGCACCAAAGTTGAAAGACGCACCAATATAAAACTTTTTTGTTTTGCTTTAATTTTTAATTTCAAGATTAAAATTCGGTATCTTAAGGTCACCTCTAAAAATTGATTTTGAGATTCTGCGCTGAATTTCAAGGTTTTCAGTAAG
>CAKMZU010000347.1 GCA_929200485.1 uncultured Gammaproteobacteria bacterium
CAAAGGTGCCGGTTGCTGCGTTCACCGATTCATTAAAAAATTGCGTTTTATTATAGGCTTGTGATCCCGGGTAACCCTGTTCAGCAAAAGTGTTGATTCCCATACTGAGCCCAAGAACCCAGAAACATAGAACAAATACACATTTATTGAAGTTCATAGGTTTTCCGCTTAGACCCGTGAATGACCCAAAGGTGGACGCCTTTCAAAACAGTCTGTAAGGAGTTTATGTTATTAATATTTTGATAATTTTATTTTTGCTTAGTTCAGTTGTTAGATTTTATTGGGGGAGTTTAATTTTTTTGTTACGCACTTTACGTAGGGATGATCATACTATGGGTAACTGTCACAACACCCATGACGCTTCGTTGTGAGTTACAAATAGAAACTCAATAAACATTGATAGCGTCTTGAGTTGAAAGAATGTTATTGAGAGGGGGGGAGGGAACACCTCTTCAGTATTTGAGCGATCTAATCTTTGGGTAATATAGCTTAGTCAGACATACCTTCATATAAGTTTTTAAGATCCCAACGATCTTGAGAAATAGAGTTCAAAAGTTCTTGCGGAGTCATATCTTCGTAAGTGCTTCCATAGGGGGGTTGGGTTGTTTCAGGTATGTCAAGTTGAATAGAGTCTGGTATTGAAATAGGGCTAAGAGAAACGGGCGAATATAAGGAATCAGTTGTAGCTTCAGGTTTAATAACTGCAGCCCATCTCTGAGAATAGGATTGTAAGGTGTTGAGTTCAGCCTCAATACTAGAAACTCGACTGCCTGACCAAGATGATCCAATAGTGGCAGTATTCGATGAGACGCTGCCTGAATCCGTGAAGCTTTCAGTGGCGCTGGCAATTAATTTAGCAGTAAACTGATCCATTGGATAACTAGGCATAAGGCCCTCATCGATAGGCTCATAGAAGCTAAAGGAACTTTTTATTGATTCGGTCGTACTGGTGGCCCCAAGGCTGCTTCCAAGGCTGCTTACAGGGCTGCTTCCAAGGCTGTTTACAGGGCTGCTCTCAAGTGAACTAGAAAGAGTAACGGAATTTGTAGCGGAGGCTGCAAAAAACCGGGCAGAAATAGACGGAGCGAGGGCAACCCCCGCCTCGATCATGGTAATGGCACCAAGTCCTATACTGGTATATTGCAATGCTTTTGCTGCTTGTTTGTTTCCTGAGTCAAGTGCCGCTTGTGATCCCATTAGCGAGATGCCTGAAAGTGAGGTTGTTACCCCAGCGGCAAGACTTGCACCTGCTGAGAGCGTCAGGGAAGCGCCGCCAGTTGGAGCCGCAAATATAGCACCGATGATACCTAATGCCGTCAATCCCCCACCGAACCCATAGGATAAGCCTTGTTGCGCGCTATGACCTGTTGGGTCGATAAAGGTTATGGGGTTGGCTTTGGCATAGCTATAATGATTATCCACATGAAAGGAGTCGCGGCTGATAAACATTTTAAGGTCGGGGCTATAAAAACGACGTTGCAGGTAGGTAAGCTGCGCATCTTGATCGGTATATTCCTGATTCCAGCCAAAGCTTGATGAGATGTTGCCGGTGTTAAATGGCATAACCGGCTTACCATAAGCGGTGTATGTAGTTGTTTGTAAATCCTTGTTGTTGGTTAGAATGCCACCACTATTTCGGCCTGATAGAAAGAATTGATCGACAGAATCATGGGTAAAATTCGCTTGTAGCCCTTTAACGTCATTATAAAGGCTATACCACTTCTCATTATCCATGATAGCGGTGATTTTTTTGTTTATTCCATGATAGAAAGATTGGTTTTTCTCACCTCGTGTGCGTTTACTGAGTAATCCGTTGGGCAGATAATGGTATTGCGTTACAGGTGAATGGGGCTCGTTAATTTTTAAAAGATAACCTTGCGCATCATATTCATAAGTAACGCCGTCAGGGTTTTTTTCCAGGTGGCCGTTTTTATTCCAGGTATAATTGAGCGCATCTGATTGCCTTTCAGTATCAGAAATCGAGCGCAATCGTTGGTCCTGATTGTTATACGCATGGGTGAATTTCTGTTGATTTGCACCATCATGAAAAGTTTCAGTGATAAGGTTGTTGTTTGCGTCATAGTAGTAGCCAATGGATTTGATGCATTGATTTGTATGATGCATTTCATTCATTAAACGGTTGAATGCGTCGTATTGATATTTCATTGATGTATACGACGTGGTTGTGTGCCCTTTATGTGAGTGATTGGCAATACTTTCGAGCTGTCCCCGACAGTTAAAATGATAATTGACATTAAATATTGTTCCAGATGTTTTGTTAAAGAGGGTTGTTTTTGTCAGGTTCTTGAATGCCCCGTAATAGAATCGGGATTCAGTAATGCCTCCCGTTTCATAGCTGGCAATTCGACTGATGAGGTTACCTTTAATGTTATTGTCATCTTCACCGTAATGGAACTGGATTTGATTATTATCTATTTGGACTTCAGAAACCAATCCATTGTCCGCTTCGTTATAGGTGAATTGATAGCGCTTACCAGCAAAATCCGTTCGATTGATCATGCGGTTTTTATCGTCATAATCCAGTGTCATTTTTTGCTTGTCAGGATATGTGATGGTGTGAACCTTGCCATTGGGTAAGTAGTTATAGTCGATGACTTGCCCATTATTATCAGACAGAGAGGTGAGGCGATTATCCTCATCATAGGATTTAGTGATTTCCAGGTGCTTGTCGCCTCGTTGCCAGCTATTTTTAACGATCTGACCTAACAGGTTGTATTCGTATAAAATCTCATTACCGTCAGGCTGGATGGTTTTAATCCGTCGGCCTTCTTTATCATTGATGTGGCGAGTTTTCATTTTCAGTGGCGTCACCACAGAAACTAGCTGGTTATCTTTATTATATTCCCTTAAATCCGTTTCCCCTTTGGTGGTTTCACCGCCGCAAGTTTGCTCTTTGGTGTGTTTTACGTTGTTGTTGAAGAGATCATAATGGGTTAAACGGGTAAAGTGCAGGCCATCAAAGCCCAGGATAGTTTTTTTAATTCGATTAAAGTTCGGGTCATAGTTATAAGCACTTTCGATTCTATCCATTGACTTCAAGGTATGGCGATGGATGAGTGCACTGGTATATTTTACCACTTGACCAAAGCCATTTTTTTCGACGGTTTCTTCAAGAAAGTGGGTTTGCGAGTCATTCAGGTTATCAAATATCGGGTACTTGCGATAGATGGTTTTTGCAAGCCAGGGCTGTGTTTCTTTCTCCATTACCTTGTGTTGGTTGAGATAAGTCGTGGTGGTTAAGTGTAAGTCGTTATACTCAATGCGTTTGACGTTACCCCAGTAATCAAGATGTTTTACTGGGCGTTCGTGCTGATCGTAAATGGTAATATTTTCAAGGCCTAAAATATTGGTTTGTTTAATTGGCTTATTCCAGCCGTTGTATTCGATAGCGGATAGTCTGCGCCAGGCATTTTGGTAATAATCCTTGTGTTCAATGATTCTGCCTGTGGCATCCGTGACTGTGGCGACTTTATAGTGAAGTGGTGATTCTTTTATTACCTGATTGATTCGGTCCTTGTCGAAATCCTGATGAGTATAAAGGGTGGCTTTACCCAGTGGGTTGGTTTCTTTGGTTAATCGATCCAGATCATCATATTCATATTGCCAGAGTGACCCTTCAGGGGTGTGTTGTTCCAGTAAATTACCGCTATGGGTATCCCGAATTTCAGTATTTACAGCACCCAGTTGACTTGTCTGTTTAACGGTCAATACGCTTGAATTTCTGTCGAAATCATAGGCTTTGGTGTAAGAGGTTTTTTGAGGGCCGGATTGCTCTTTGGCTAGCCATTCAACGGATGAAAAGGTTT
>CAKMZU010000348.1:0-1255 GCA_929200485.1 uncultured Gammaproteobacteria bacterium
ACCATCAACTAAGAAGGATAACGACGATGTTCCAGCCGTTACCACTAAACAAGAATTAAAAGAGACGCCGAAGCTAAGCACTCAAAGCTTAATTCAAGTTAACACTGATAATTTCACACTCAGTATTGATAAGGAAGGCGGTGATATTGTTTATTTGGCGTTAAATAAGCAATCCGCACAACTTGAAACACCGAACATACCTTTCGTTCTCTTACAAGAAAACAACCAGCATACCTATATCGCTAGCAGTGGATTGTTCGGCAAAGATGGCATCGACACGCAAAAAGGACGGGCAATTTATTCATCTGCCAGCGATGAGTATTCAATGGGAGAGCAAAAAACCTTAACGGTAGATCTTAATTATCAGCAAGGGGCTACTTCTATCATTAAACGATTCACTTTTACCAAAGATGATTATCTGATAAAAGTCGAATACCTGATTGATAACAAGAGCCAACAGCCCTGGGAAGCCTCATTTTATGCTCAGATAAAACGAGACAGTCAGCGTCCAGTTGAAGAAACCAGTGGTATGGGAATGAGTCCCTACTTAGGGTTTGCTGTTCGAACCAACGATGATCGATTTAAAAAGATAAGCTTTTCTGATCTCGAAGAACAAAAAGAGAATTTCGATCTTCAAGGCGGATGGATTGCAATGATCCAACACTATTTTTTATCTGCATGGGTGTTTGATGAAAAGAAAAATACCCAATTTTCATTATTTGAAACCGGTAAAAATTTGAATATCGCTCGTGGCATCTCTTCCGAGACGGTTGTGGAACCAGGTGAAACAGGGGTTATTTCAGCAGAATTTTATGCAGGGCCTAAAGATCAGTACCGCCTTGAAAAAATTTCTGAAGGTTTAGATTTAAGTGTTGATTACAGCTTTCTATGGATGATTGCACAGCCTCTATACGCACTTTTATACTTTATTAATAATGGCGTACTGCATTTGTTCGGCAATAGTTTCGATATCTTTGGCGGCGTTGGTAACTGGGGTTTCGCAATTATTATCCTTACCCTAATCGTGAAGCTTTGTTTTTATAGCTTAAATGTCAAAGCATATACCAGTATGGCCAAGATGCGTGCAATTCAACCCAAAATGTTGGCATTAAAAGATCGTTATGGTGATGATCGGCAAAAACTTTCTCAGGAAACTATGGCGCTCTATAAAAAAGAAGGCGTTAACCCCATAGGCGGCTGTTTACCGATGTTAGTTCAGATGCCTATTTTTATTGCACTTTACTGGGTGTTAATG
>CAKMZU010000348.1:1265-3816 GCA_929200485.1 uncultured Gammaproteobacteria bacterium
CCGTTGAACTTAGGCATGCCCCGTTTTTCGGTTGGATTCATGATTTATCATCGATGGATCCCTATTGTATGTTGCCTTTGATCATGGGTGCCAGTATGTGGGCGCAACAAAAAATGCAACCATCGCCACCTGATCCAATGCAAGCAAAAGTTATGCAGTTTTTACCTGTTATATTTACTTTCTTCTTTTTATTCTTCCCTGCAGGTCTGGTTCTTTATTGGGTTGTGAATAACTTGGTGACTATTGCGCAACAATGGTACATTACCAGGAAACTGGAGCAAAAATCAGCTTAAGTGTTAGACTTAAGCACATATTTTACGCGCTTCTATCTTGGCAGCGCGTATAACAACTACGGCGATCGGAAATGCTCAATTCAACAACCACCATTGCTGCAATTGCAACTGCACCTGGCAAAGGTGGCGTCGGGATTGTCAGAATATCAGGGCCTCTTGCTTTATCCATTGCCATCAATATATGCCAAAATAAATTAATCGACAGAAAAGCCGTATTTTCAGGCTTTTACCATCCCCAGAGCGACACTCTCTTAGATGAAGGCATCGCACTTTTTTTTCGTGGGCCAAACTCTTTTACTGGGGAAGATGTTGTTGAGCTTCAAGGGCACGGCGGCCCTGTCATCTTAGATATGCTGTTAGATGCCTGTATCCAGGCAGGTGCTACCCACGCGAAAGCCGGCGAATTTTCTGAACGAGCTTTTTTAAATAATAAAATTGATCTAACGCAAGCAGAAGCCATCGCTGATCTTATTGATAGCTCATCAAAAGCCTCTGCTAAAAATGCCATTCAATCATTACAAGGGGCATTTTCTAAAGAAATCAATCGGTTACTGGGTAAAGTTATTGATCTTAGAACCTTTGTTGAAGCAGCCATTGATTTCCCAGATGAAGAAATCGACTTTATTAGTGAAAGTAATGTGTCTTCAAAACTTAAGACTATTATTGAACAGATAGAAAAAGTCTTTCAAGAAGCCAATCAAGGTCGAATGCTTCAGGAAGGGATGAATGTTGTTATCGCAGGAAAACCCAATGCGGGTAAATCTAGTCTCCTCAATTCCCTCGCTGGCCAGGAAACGGCTATTGTCACGCCGATCGCAGGAACAACGCGAGATATTATTCGCGAAAAAATTGTGATCGACGGGCTCCCCATCCATATTACCGATACAGCAGGTATCCACAAGAGTGCGGATATCGTTGAGCAAGAAGGGATCAAAAGAGCTAAAAAAGCCATTGAAACCGCTGATGCCGTTCTATTAGTTATCGATAGTCAAAATAGTCAGGACACTCATGATGACTTACTCCAGAATATCGATAGTGAAACAAAACTCACTCGTATCTTTAATAAGATTGATTTGATCGGTCATCCGCCACGGATACAAGAAACAGCAACGTCTACTGATATTTTTGTCTCTGCCGAAACTGAAGAAGGCATTGATCTGTTAAAAGCGCATTTAACAAAAAATCTTGGGCTGCAGCAAAGTGAAAGTAAGTTTAGTGCAAGAAGAAGACACATAAGCGCTCTTGAAAATGCGAAAAATGCGGCATTAACGGGATTAAATCAATTAGAGCATCATGGGGCAGCTGAACTGCTCGCTGAAGATCTTAGGTACTGCCAGCAAAGTTTAAGTGAAATTACTGGGCAATTTACTTCAGATGATCTTTTAGGTGAAATCTTTTCATCTTTTTGTATCGGTAAATAACAACTCTCCTCCAAATTTTTTAAAAAAATTCCATTCAAAACTATTCACACCTTATTCAATATTCAAATTAAGCTGTCTTGATTGTGTTTGCCATATAACTTATTCACAACTGTGGGTAAGTTATATTTTAACTATGCACTTAATTATTTCGCGTTAATTTTCTCCAAGACATCCTAAACCTGAGACACAATGAATTTTGTTAAGGGATTTTTTCAAATTTATATTAGTTATTCACATAAATATCACTTTATTAGAGAAAATAGGCACTTTATAAACAGTTTATTCTAAATATGTGGATAAAAATTTGTATTCATGAGGGTAAAATTAGTATTTATACACAACCGAAAATCAGTATTAAATTATGGAAAGATTTTGTTAATAGTTATCAACGGAGATGGCACCGATTAAAAGCAGTCAACCCGACAAACAGTAATTAAAATAAATAACTGATTTAGCTGGGGAAAATTGGGTTATCAACAGAAAAATGATGCCCTAATAATAACAACATTAAAGTCATTACTTATATAAGATAAGTTAAATAATAATAATTTATGTTAATGAGAAAATTCAAAATGAAAGAAATATTAAAAGAGAAATAACTGAACTTGTTGGCGATGCTATAGCCTGAATAATAAAAAGGGTAAGAAGAATGGTTATTATGAAAAGAACACTGTGTGCTTTCATTCTTTTACTGATATTCAGCAGCCTTGGTTATTGCGGAATGAAAGAAGTTTTGGCGAAATGCTTCATATTAGGCTATTCGTGTTTAGAAGCCTGTGCTGGCCCTTTGAAGAATTCAAATGATTTATTAGATATAGATGTCAATGTAAATCCAAA
>CAKMZU010000349.1 GCA_929200485.1 uncultured Gammaproteobacteria bacterium
GGAGTTATTTGATAGTTTGGCGGTGGACGATGAAACGACCTGCGAAACCATTGCCAAGATTTACGATGAGTCTGAATACTTGCTTGATCCGCATACGGCCATTGGTGTAAAAGCTGCGCGTGAGGTGAGACGCAGCAAAGACTTACCGATGGTAACTCTTGCAACAGCTCACCCTGCAAAGTTTTCGGATGCGATAGAGAAGGCGAATTTAGCAACGCCTAACCTGCCGAACCATATGACGCATATTATGACTGACCAAGAACGTTACGTTGTTTTGGAAAATGACTTGTCAGCCGTTCAAGCTTTTATTCAAAAGCATAGCTAATTACTCAATACCTGATAGGCTTAACCTTTTCAGGTTAGGTCTTCTTTTATGTTAAAGCCTGTCATTCCCCGCCCCAAAGTTCCCCATCGATTAAGTAAGGATTACTCGCCCCTGATTCAACAGATTCTCTCGAGTCGTGGGATTACTGAAGATCAAGAGTTAATTCAAAATTTGGATCAGCTAACAGATCCTTTTTTAATGAAAGGGATGCGAAAAGCGGTTGATCGTTTAATCAGCGCTAAAGCAAAGCAGGAAAAAATCGTCATCATGGGCGACTTTGATGCAGATGGTGCAACGAGTACGGCGTTGTTAATGCGAGCTTTTCAGGATTTTGGGTTTCAGCAGGTTAGCTTTTTTGTTCCGGATCGCTTTACTTTTGGCTATGGGCTAAGTGAGCGGGCGGTTGAAGCGGTATACCGACAACAACCCCCTGGCTTATTGATTACCGTTGATAATGGCATCAGTAGTATTGATGGAGTAGCAAAAGCTAATGCACTAGGGTTAGATGTCATTGTGACTGATCATCATTTGCCCGCAGAAACCTTGCCTGATGCGTTAGCCATTGTTAACCCGAATCAGCCGGGTTGCACTTTTCCGTACAAAACCTTAGCGGGTGTCGGTGTTGCATTTCATTTGTTGATAGCCTTAAGGCAAGAGCTAAAAAGAGCCGGTGAGCCGCAGATAAACCTTGCTCAATATCTGGATTTAGTTGCCTTGGGAACCGTTGCGGACCTCGTCCCTTTAGATTTTTGTAATCGTATTTTGGTCAGCCAGGGTGTAAAACGAATTCGAGCAGGTAAAACACGCGAAGGGATTAAGCAGCTCCTGCAGGTTTCAAAGAAAGATTATCGGCAAGTCGTGAGTAGTGATCTGAGCTTTTCTGTTGCGCCAAAACTCAATGCAGCAGGAAGGCTTGAAGATATGACGCAAGGCATTATGCTTTTGTTGACGGACTCAGATAGCTTTGCAAGAGATCTTGCGTCTGATCTTAATCAATTGAATCAAGAGCGGCGGCATATTGAATCGCAAATGCAGGAAGAAGCAGAAGCGATTCTAGCTGAACTTGAGATTGATGAGAGTTCATTGCCAAGAGGGATTTGTTTGTTTCATCCTGATTGGCATCAAGGGGTCGTTGGCCTGCTTGCCTCACGTCTTAAAGAGAAGTATCACCGCCCCGTAATTATTTTTGCACAAGACGATTCAGGTAATTTAAAAGGATCCGGTCGATCTATCTCAGGCATTCATCTACGGGATTTGCTTGCAGAAATCGATTCAAAAAATTCAAATATGATTAAAGCGTTTGGAGGCCATGCCATGGCGGCAGGCTTAACCATTCATGCAGAAAGCCGTGTGGAATTTGAAACCGCATTTATTCATGTGCTCGCATCGGTTTCTAATGATTACTTTCAGGCAAACTGGCTAAGTGATGGTGCGATCAAAGCAAAAGATTTTCACCTTTATACTGCAAAGCAAATAAGGGATTTGATCCCGTGGGGTCAGGCAATGCCAGAGCCACTATTTGATAACGAATTTATTTTAAAAGATTATCGAGTGGTGGGTGAAAAGCATTTGAAAATGAAATTCGCTTCTCAGGAGAATCCAAATCAGCTTCTTGATGCCATTTGGTTTTTTTATGACCCATCGAGCGACTTAGTCTCTGGCCAAACTTATCACTGTGTTTATCGTCTTCAGGTCAATAATTTTCGAGATAATGAAACTCTTCAGCTTCAAATTGAACAAATAGTTAGTGTTGTTCAAAGTAATGAAAAGTATGAGTAGAAAAAAAGCCTTTATATTTATTCTTTTGATGTTACCAAATATTGTTTCTGCTTCGCTGTCATCTCCCATTTTTAATCTCTTTGTATCATTAATGTCTTCTGGTTCTGGTGGTGTAATCGGCTATTGGGTTGGTTCTTTGGGAGGCGCTGTATATGTCAGGCTATCTGAAGAAAAAGACAATGCTGGTAAATTTAAATCTTCATATGAAGAAATACAGACACGAATGTCTGTAACCTGTGATAAGGCTGCGATGATCGGAGTATTGACAGGATCGGTTGTGGGCTGGTATGCAGGGAGACCATTAATACATTTTATTAGCGCGAAAAAGTAGATGCTGCTGACAAACAGCCTCTTTTCTTGAGCTCGTTATACAGAGTATAAGGTAAAGAGTGGATTATAATAGAGCGGATGCCTTGGTCAATAAGGAATTGTAGCGTCATGCTCTTCCAGCTTAACTGACATTTTAGCCAATGGCGAAGCACCAAATTTAATCTCATACTTTTTATACCCTAATAGTATTAATTCTTTGTCAGTTTTTTTCAGTAATTAGTTGATATTTCTAAGAGAAAGGTTGTCCGAATCATGAATAGAAAAAAAGCCTGTTTATTTGTCATGCTTATGTTGCCGAATATAGTATTTGCACAAGGGATTACAACAGCTATTAGCGGGTTAATCGGTACATATCTGAGTTATGTCTTCCCGGGATCTTTATCTGCTTATGTCGGATTCGGCACGGGACTAGCCGGGGTTGTATACGCGCCCCAGTTTGATCTTGAGGAGGATGGTAAAATTGAAAGTGGCCATGAACAGAATTCAACAAAAAGGCTAAAAAAGCATGCGAATAAAGCCTCTAAATATACCTGCGCCTTAGTAAGCCTAGGGGTTGGTTTAAGTGCTGGCTGGATAGCTGGGGATTCAATCATGATAGCGGGGAGTTCAATGATAGAGCTTATTAAATCTAGTTTGTAGTGTTAAGCTCCTATTTATTCTGAAATCTAAAAAATTGATGAACTAGATGTCATACAATTTACGGATGAGTTTGCACGGTGATGAAACTCTTACGTTTTTATAATGGAACAAATAGCTATTTTTTCAATGCGGGTTAAAATGATGAATAGAAAAAAAATTTATATACTTATTCTGCTCATCTTGCCGCATATCACTTTTGCTTCAGTAATCACAAACATCTTTGATGGAACTTTGTTATTAATTTTTGTTAGTGCCGGCGGCATAATTGGTTCTAATGTAGGGAGTGCGATCGGTGGTTTTTATGCATTTGAAAATAAAGGTGATGATGTTCCTTTTGCGCATACTATAAAAGAGATTGATGAGCAGTCACGGAAAACCATACAGCGATCAGCTAATGTTGGTTGTATAGTTGGAATGACGGTAGGGTTGTACGCAGGGTTAAGGTCAAACCTTCCTGAAAAGGTAAGGGAGTCACTGATAAAGGTTGTCAGTTCCTCTTAACGTTATCCCCGGCGCATCAGTCAGTGATCTAAATCAATAAACCTGATATTAATATCAGTCTCTTTAATCTTATTTATTAATAGGTGTTCACTAAACTCAGATGTAAATAATACATGTGATTGTTCAATCGATGTTGAACAGAACGCTATAATTTGTCTTTGATTACAGAATAATTTTTTCAGCGCATTTTAACAAGCATATTACCCAAATCCCTACATA
>CAKMZU010000350.1:0-2344 GCA_929200485.1 uncultured Gammaproteobacteria bacterium
GTTTTTAAGTGTTTCATCTTTTATTGTTTTTCCAATTTTATTTCTAACTACATGACTTAAATAATATGGTTTTGATTGAATTCCTGCGAGTGGGTTGGTACATAATGATAAGAATAGGCAAAGAAATAAAGCATGTTTAATTAGATATATCTCTTTGCGTGCGTTAATTTTAAAGAATCTGTATTTATTCAATTTCGGGAAATTTAGATCATGAAACTTTAATTGTTCGCCGTTGATATTTCAGGATCGCTTGGCAATGGCATATTTTTTATATCTTCACTCGGTTTCTCTGTTTTGTCTGGTTTTAATGTTTCGGCTGGTTTTGTTGTTACTATACCTAATAAAGTTTTTATTACCACTATGCCCGCACTGCTCAATTCGTCCATTGTGTTTTTGAATGTTTCTTCAGTGTTTATTTCACGGCTATTTAAATGTTCATTTATATAATTTATCTTGATATCAAACCAGATGTCTTTTAGGGCTTTTCCGTTTTCGCTAAGTTTTTCTTTATCCTGATTGAACTTTTCCATGTCTGCATGTTGGTGTCCTATGTCCATGTTTTTCTTTCTAGCTTGTTGAAAACATTCGCTCTCGAAAGTTAGATTTTTATTAAGGTCTTCACAGGCTTCTTTAAATTCAGGTGTATCAAATATCGTCTTTAGTGCTATCTTCGCACCATGTTCAACATTATTAGCTACTTGTTGAAGGATATTTATATCCTCTTGTGTAGGATCAAGGTTGATTTCTTTCAACTTAAGGTAATCATGCGTAGCTGTTTGTATTTTTTCTCCATATTTTTTAAATGGATGCATGGATTCTTCTTTTTCGGTACTTGAAGTTATCCCTGCATATAAAAAGCTTGCGAAGTTAAAGCAGAAAATAAAAAATAAACATTGTTTCATTGCTATTGACTCTAAATGAAAAAGTAAGCTCAGTTATATAGAGCGTTAACTTTGATGTAAGTTCTCACTTACAAATTAAACACTTATTTTTGTCTGTGTATTTACTATTTTGTTCCTTGCAGTTGAGGCTGTTTTCCATACAATCAGCCTTTTTAAAAATAACTACAATCATGCAAAGTCTGTATATCCTTATCCCTATCGCAGCCGTTTTTGTTATTGCGGGCATCAGTTTTTTAATCTGGTCAGTTGATAGCCAACAATATGATGATCTTGATCGAGAAGCTTCACGCATCCTTGAGGATGATGAGTGAGTGTTAGCCTTGTAATCACCGCTTTTATGATGGGTTTTTTTTCATCGGCCCATTGTGTCTTTATGTGCGGGGGTATCGCGCAGGCATTATCAAGTCAAATACAAAGCCAATTTGTTATTAAGACGCTTTTATTTCATGCAGGGCGAATAGCTTGTTATGGCATGCTCGGCCTATTGTTTGGTGGAGCTATTCACCTGTTTGCAAATGAGTATCATCAATTGGCAAAATGGCTGCGACATGTCGCAGGCGGATTGTTGGTAGTCATTGGTTTATATCTGATGGGCAGAGACCGTTTGGTGAAAGCCTTTGAGGCACGGTTTACTTTCATTTGGCGAAAAGTGCAGCCGATCATGCAACGATGGCTTCCTATTCGAAAAAACCACCAAGCTTTACTGGTGGGGTTTTTATGGGGTTTTTTGCCTTGTGGCATTATTTATTCGACCTTATTGTGGGTGTCAGCCACATCACAAAGTTATTCTGCTGGTCTGTTAATGATATTATTTGGCTTGGGTACACTGCCGGCGTTTGCTTTAATTCACTTGACTGGGCTTCCTTTGGTACAATACTTGAAAAGCCATGCATTTAGGCAATGGGCAGGTTTATTGTTTATTGTTTTTGGCGTTTGGACGATTCTTGCTGTATCGCCGGCACTAATGCCAATAAAGCCGCCATTTTGTATTGACCCTTGATAAAAAAGCCTATTAAAAAAGAGAATTAAGAGGTAACCATGACAACCATTTTTAAACAGCCGCAGGAATTACTTGATAATGTGGGCAAATCTTTAGGTGAAACGCCCTGGATGATCATAGAGCAAGATCGAATCAATCTGTTTGCTGATGCAACAGGCGATCACCAATGGATTCATGTGGACCCTGTTAAAGCCAAGGATGGGCCGTTTGGTGCGTGTATTGCGCATGGGTATCTTACTTTATCACTGGTCAATTACTTTTTGCCTCAGTTAATTGATGTGCAGGGCATTAGCATGGGTGTCAATGTAGGGTTGGATCGTGTACGTTTCCCATCACCTGTAACTGTGGGTAGCAAGATTCGCGGCAAGGGTGAAATCGTTCAAGTTGAAGAAATGAAAGGCGGTATTCAATCGGTCGTTCGAGTGACCGCTGAAATCGAAGG
>CAKMZU010000350.1:2354-3721 GCA_929200485.1 uncultured Gammaproteobacteria bacterium
ATTTCTCGTTACTTTCCTGCCTGATTATTTACCATTCCAGCTGCCGATCATCAGTCTCAACCCTTGAGGTTCTGATGGTCCTATCTTATTTCTTCACGCTTTGAGAAATAAACAGCGCCGCTTATCACAGAAAAACAACCGCTTATCCGGTAGCGGTTGGCATATCATTTCAAAGCTTGAATAATACACTCACCAAAACGTTTTGCTTTGCCGTCGGTTGAAAACGATAAAAATCAGCCAGAGCAATCACCATTATTCGAATAATAAAAACAACAAGCGCAAAGGAGGCTGGATTGATGGGGTTTTATCCTAAGCACTTTCTATATACACAACAGCAGGGCAGGGCGGCTCATGGTTTTACCTTGATTGAGCTGTTAATTACGATTGCTATTTTAGCAATCATTCTTGCGATGGCAGCCCCTTCGTTTAATGACTTTGTTGCTCGTTCTAACGTTCGCAATGAGAACATCAATCTTCAGGCGGATCTGCGTTTTGCCGCTGCTCAGGCGCGTTCGCTTCAAAAACAAATAGGCGTAAAAACCCTAAATGGTCGAAACAATTGGGGTAATGGTTATCATATTTGGGTAGATACAGATAAAGATGGCATCTATGACGAAAATACTGAAATGCTGCTTCGTGAAAAGTATCGCCTTGACTCCAAGGTATTTGTTAAACAACCAAATAACAGAGGTCGATTAAGAAAGATATCGTCATTTAATTTTAGGGCAAATGGCATGGTTGGTAATTTGCTTCCGTTATCCGTCGAACTTTGTTTGTTGAGTCATAAAGATTCTGTTGCAGGGCGGGGGCTTCAGGTACTGCCGTCAGGCACTGTTTTGCTGGTAGAAGAGTCACTCGATTGCAGTGCATGGAATTGATAGGAGCAGGATAAAGCAGATGATAAATATAAGAAATCAGCAGGGTGTTGCTCTATTAGAGGTCGCCATCTCTGTGTTTATTCTGGGTGTAGGGCTTTTAGGTCTGGCAAGCCTTCAGTTTATGAGCCTTAAAAACATGCAGCTGTCTTCGACATCGAATTTGGCGAATACCCATTTACAGCAGATTGCCGAGGCCATGCGCAATTATCCTGACAACTTATCTGTGTTTGAAGGGGGGCGTGAGATTAAAGCTTTACATGAAAATATGTGTTTAAGCGCATGCTTGGAAGAGCAGTCGGCACAGGCGCATTTGCATCGAATAGAAAACGAAATATTCACTGATTTTAGTGACTCAACACTAACGATTACTTCAGAGTCATTAGCAAGTTATACAACACAAGAGACTGAAGAGGATGCAGATGGTAATGCGCAGGTTAACACAAAAACAACCAACATTAATGTCTATAGCATAACCCTGGAGTGGAAAGA
>CAKMZU010000351.1:0-254 GCA_929200485.1 uncultured Gammaproteobacteria bacterium
AAGCATTATATATGCTTTCTTCACTCTTCAATCACTTCCAATTTTCTTCTATTCACACGCCTCAAAGCCGATTTAAACTCCCTAATCAAACGTTTATTTTTTTCTGATAAAACCAGAGACACTTCATCAAAAGGATCAACCTCGACAGAACCTACTCCTTCTATACGTTTATCAATTGTTATATTTTTATTTAAATACTTTATTTCTGCTTCGAGTTTTTTAAACCGTTTAGCGTCACTTGAACTGTCTTTGCC
>CAKMZU010000351.1:264-1078 GCA_929200485.1 uncultured Gammaproteobacteria bacterium
CCTCAGAATCCTTATATATCCCTATCCAAAAACCTTGATGATAGAAATCTACGATATGAATTGATGCATCATTCTCTATAGTTTTGCTCAATATCTGATTAGGTAGGCATTCTGATACACAAAAAAGACAATCGGCGAGCTGTGGAAAAAATGAAGGCCCGAAAGCGTTCCGCCTTAAAAACGCCCATAGGAAATCATCAAGCTTAAGAGAATTACCATCAGAACTTAGAGCTGCAATTCCTTCAATTAATGACAATGATACATATCTTTGATATCGCCCTTCAGTTCTTAAAAGCCCTATATACGCCTTATACCATGCGAATATTGGCAAAGAGATAGATATTATTAGCAGCAGAAATACTTTTTTCATAAAATACCAAGCCGACGGATAAATATAACTATCCGACAACTTAATATTTACTCAATTCAAAATTTTATTTTTCTGAGAGGTGCTTTGCCGCTTGATAACCAAAGGTCATTGCAGGACCCAGGGTTGCACCGGGGCCAGGGTAGGTAGGTAAGATCGCAGCAGCGCAGTTACCAATCGCATATAATCCATCGATCGGCTGACTATCACTTTCACGCAGCACCTGTGCATTTTCATTAATTTCCATACCACCATGCGTACCAAAATCGCCTGGATCAATACGGATGGCATAAAATGGTGCCTGATCAATGGCATGTAAACAAGGGTTAGGCGTTACATCCGGATCACCATAGTACCTATCATATTCGGTGTCGCCGCGGTGAAACTCTTTATCAACACCTGTTTTTGCATAGTCATTTAAGTCACTAATGGTTCGCTGCAAGCCTT
>CAKMZU010000351.1:1088-3713 GCA_929200485.1 uncultured Gammaproteobacteria bacterium
TATTAGCTAATGCCTCAAGGCTATCTTCAATCGCTAAAAAGCCATTTTCAAAATAAGCCGGAGGAATTTTTTTATCCGGACGGGTTTGCACATCCAGCAACGGACCCACCAGGTAACTATCTCTAAAGCGCTTATCAAAAATCATATAGGCCGGTGCATTAGGATGCTCTTCAGAGTGTGATTCAAACAGTTCAGTTTGATATGCCATGTAGTTCTGGGACTCATTAGCGATTCGCTTGCCCGCCATATTCACGACACAAGAACCCGGCAAGGATTTCTCCATAATTGCCAAACGCGGTGCTGGCTCATCTGGCGCTGAAATCGTCGTACACCACCAAGCACCATTCATTAAACGTGTTTTTGCACCAATTTTTTGCGAGGCAACCAAGGCATCACCTGTATTAGTACGAATTCCACCACCCGACCATTCGGTACTGGTCGGTTTAGGAAGATACTTATCGCGCAGCTCCTGATTATATTCAAAACCACCAGCAGCCAAGATAACTCCCTTATTCGCTTTGACCCTAATGGTTTTTCCATCCTCAAGAACTACTACACCGATAACTTTTCCTTGATCATCAACAATTAACTCTTTTAAAGCGCTGTTTAACCGTACTGGTACACCACGATTCTTGAGTGCTAAAAATAGACGTGCTGTACCCGCAGCACCACAGGCTAATCGACGGGCACGCTTGGTTTTATGTTTTTTACGCCAAAAAAACTCTGTGGCATAGGTAAACATGAGCTTTGCCATAATGCCCACCCAGCCTTTAGCTCGAGTCACTAACGCATGGCCCTCTACCTGAGTAAAACCAATACGATCAAACAAGTACATCATATGGTGGGTTTCTTGAAGCTTGACTCTATCTTCACCTAACTCATCCGCATTGATAGGCTGCGGTTCAAGTGAACGATGACCTGCTTTTGCACCCGGATTTTGCATGTAGTAATCAGGATAAGCCGCCAGAGAGATATAACCGACTTCTTTTGCTCTCTCAGTAACAAACTTGAGCATTTCCGGCGCTTTTTGAATATAGGTTTCTATTAATTCAGGCGGGACAGTACCTTCTTTAATTGTACTCTCAAGGTAGGCTCTTGCATCTTCATAGCTATCCGTCGCTCCACAGGCTTTCGCATAGTGGTTGTTAGGTATCCAGATACCGCCACCGGAAACGCTAGATGTACCACCAAATTTATCGGCTTTTTCAATGATTTCAACATCGTCAACACCCAACTCTTTTAAGCAAAGTGCCGAAGTCATCCCGCCAAGACCAGAGCCTACAACCAGTACATCAACTTCACGCTGAAAATCCAATGTTTACCTCCTGATGTCAATCCAAGTACAGTTTGCTATTGCTGACAAATTATTTAATGTGCTTTCCTGCAATATAACCGAAAGTCATCGCAGGTCCTAGCGTTGAGCCTGGCCCCGGATAGGTTGGTAACAACGCAGCTGTACAGTTGCCTGCTGCATATAAACCCTTGATTGGCTCACCTGATGTCGACAATACTTGTGCATCAGTGTTAACTACCATGCCGCCACCCGTGCCAAAATCACCCGGATTTGAACGAATCGCATAAAAAGGAGGCTTTTTAATCTCGCCTAAACAGGGATTAGGCTGCCCTAGATCCTTGCCATAATATCTGTCATAAGCTGCATCACCTCGACCAAATTGCTCATCCTTACCCGTACGAGCATAACCATTAAAGGTTTCAATCGTTTCATTTAACTGGGCTGCATCAATACCTGCTTTCTCAGCCAACTCTTCTACTGTGTCACCCATAACCAGGAATTCAGGCGTAAAGAAACGTTTGGGTAAGACTTTGTCTGGACGCTGCTTGTATTTCATTAATGGGCCGACCATATTTTCTTCTCGATAAGTTCGGTCAAAAACCATCCAGGCTGGATCATTAGGCGTTCCCGCGCAGTGTGTTCTAAATAGATCGTGCTGGAACGCCATATAATTTTCGGATTCGTTTGCAAACCGAACACCTTGATTATTAACAACAATCGAACCCGGAAGCGATTTCTCAATGATCGATAGACGCGGCGCTTTTTCTTTAGGTACCTGCCAAGTCGTTACCCACCAGGCATGATCCATCTTGCCTAACTGCGCACCAATGTCTTTGGCAGCAATAACACCATCACCCGTATTGGTTTTAACGCCCGCTGAAAACTTCGAACTCGATGGACTGGGTAAATTTTCCTGACGTAACGCATCGTTATGCTCAAAGCCGCCGCAAGCCAGAATAACGGCTTTGTTTACCTTGATAAAATAGGGTTTTCCTGATTTTTCAGCCTCAACACCAATCACCGACCCTTCATCATCAGTAATTAATTTTTTCAATGCCACTTCTGTTTCAAAAGGGATGTTTCGATCTTCAACTGACCAAAGCAAACGACCAACGCCTGCTGCGCCACAGGTAATACGTCTGGCTCTTTTTTGCTTTTCTTTGCGCCACGCAAAATCTAAAAAGTGGGATGCCATCATTCGAATAATAATAAAAGGCGCTTTCCAGGAGCCGATCACAAAATCATGGGCTTCTTGTTGCGTCACGCTTACCGGCCCTGCAAACATCATCTGATGACTTTCACGCATTTTTTTCCAAGCTTTTACCTTGCTC
>CAKMZU010000352.1 GCA_929200485.1 uncultured Gammaproteobacteria bacterium
CGATGACCATAAAAACCCCATGCGCGCTCAGGACTTGAAAGGAACCATGCTGGGTTAGCTACATCCTGAAAAGAAAGACCTTCTTTACCCAGAACCGGATAAGCCTTCAAAAACCCTTCTCTCCCTCTAAAATCAGGCAGGCCTGAATCTACTCCCATGCCTGCACCTGCCGAAATAAAAAGCGCATCTGCATTATTAATGAACTCAGCAGCTTTTGTGATAAAATTATCCATAACTCACTCCTATTTTATTTGTCACCACGCCAGAATTCATAATACCCCTCTCTCGACGGATCATAACGGAAAAGGAAAAAATTATTCAATGTACAATTAATACACTCTAAACGAACACAATCGGGGAATGGACTATTATACCCCATATGGCTACTCTCCTGGATGACAGCAACAAGAAAATTTGTAGTGCAATCATCAGCGGGCTCCACCTGCACAATAGAGAATTTATTGTGCGTAGAGAATAGAATGCTACCAACCAAATGATTCGATGGATGGTTGCATTTAATAAAAAATGTTTCGGCAAAGCCTGGCAATTCAAAATCCAGAAGGAAGTCAGTAACGCCATTAACGGTAGGGTTAGCAAATCTGGTATTAATTTTTTTTTCGAGCGCTAACAAAAAAAGGTAATCCCTGAATATACCGCCATGCTTTTGAAGATCTTTTTCCTTCAGCTGGTGCATATTTTTAACTACAGGCTTTAAATAGTTGTATTTGCGATCGATATAAACTGCGCGATTCATAATATACTCTCCTTTTTTCAGGAGAGTATAAAGGTAGATGCGACATCTTGCGTCGTCTACAAATTACAAAACCTCAAATTCTTCATAAGCAAACTTTCTATCCCATCGCTGATAACATACGAAATAAAATTTGGCACCAGCATTAACTAAACCATATCCATCCGCATCAAGCTTCAGTCGACTGATGAATTTTTCTTTTTTCTCTATATTATGAGCTTCAAAAATCATCACTCGATGCGGAGAATTAGAGACTAACAATTTGCTAAAATCTTCAATAATCTCACCATATCCACCCCACTCACTCTCAAGAATTAAAGGGCAAGATTTTACGCTATACCAATCTTCAGGGTAATCGCCTTTTAGCCAAGTAAGATCATAAAGCCATTCACCCCAATTTGAAAGTGATCTATCATTCTTATCATTATTTGATTTTTTTTCTGAATAGCAAACCTCATAGCCTCTAGCCTTCCCAAGCTCTGCAAATCTATCTTTTATTTTATAAGTCCAGTCTCTTGTGTCATAACCATCTTCAAGAGCTATTGTAGGTATGTCATCAAGTATTTCTTTAATTTCATTTAGCGTTATTATTTGTTTATTATTGCTGTAAATATCCATTTCAATCCTCGTAATACTCCAGTGATTTAATTAATTGTTTTTTTATCTCATTCCGCAACGATTGCGGCGTTAGAACAGTAGCATGATTACACATCGAAAGTAACCAGTGCCTTAGCTCGTCCACGTCACCCACTGTCGCAATGACTTTAAAATCTTCATCATAAGGCTCAATGACCTGATCTTTTGACAAAGGTGTTTCACTCAATAGCCGTGATAAATAATCTGTCACCCACAGAGAAATCTGGATTTTTTCTGGCTGGCGCTTTCTGCTGATATGATTTTCGGCAATATAAGCAGACAAAGAAAATTGCGCACTCGTATCAACGGATTGATCCAGCATTTCTGCACGACACATTCTACATAAAGCCAGCTCTTTATAGCTCTCTTGCCCTTCAAATCGAACCACGAGGTATTTTCGATCTGCGCGAGCAATCAACCCATAAGGTGAAACGATATAATCTTCAGGGGTACTTGCAGCCACCGATTGATAACTTACATTAATCTTTTTATTTTTAAATAACGCTTGATAAACAGAATCATAAATACCTTCTATCATCTGGGTAGGCTCAAACTGCAAACCAGCAGGAATAACAGCAACTTTATTCGCCCAGTCAGATTCGGCATTATTGTAATCATTTAAATAATCTTTCGCTGTGTCTACAAAATGCTCAATCGATTTATACAAGCTAGAAGGGAAGATGGGTTTAAGATGCGCCTCAACCAACACAAACATGATAGCTGTCGTTAGGTCCTTCGAAGGTAGATAAAAATCAACATCTGGATTGAGTCGCCAGCCCTGAGGGTGGGCTCCATCAGCATCGACCCAATGATGCTTAGTTAACTCATTTAAATCTCTTTGTATCGTACGCAGCCCTTCATTATGCCCTTCCGCAACTAAGGCTGAACAAATTTCTACGGACGTTTTTTTTGTATACTTTGAGAGCTTCGTTAAAATTGCGATTTTACGCAGGGCACTTTCCATAATGTGTCTCTTATTATCTATTCTCACTTTTTTATTTTTATATCATCCTAAAAAAAGCAGTTGAAAACAACAACCTCTCTAGAGTACATATGAGGCAAAGACTTTGGCAAATAGTAGTATTCACTCAAAGGGTGAGTGCTTCTATTCACTTGATCACCTTTAAACACAGGCAGTATAGAGATTTTTTGAGTTTTAACTGCTGAATTTAGGATCATCTATTCGCACACACCCTCAAGTGTTCTAGCAATTAATAACTCGACTTCTTTATTAATGACCTGATAAAGCTTGGCTAGATGACTAAACACCAATGGCTTCTCTGTACTCGCAGAGCTTGCAAGGGTTTCAATCATAATCATCTGAATTACCTACTAAGTAGGCAAGTAGAATTATCATTTGATTTGTCATTGCCGCGCCCCTATCTTGCGAAAGCCTCAATCTGAAAAGCTATGTCTAGATCTCTATCAATGCACCCATTTCGAAATCAGGATTAAGCTCATTTGGATCATACCCTCTCGGATTGCAGAGAATTCTTGTTTTACCTAGCTGTACATCAATTGAACTATGGGTGCACCCATGAAAAACAATATCAGGCTGATAGGCAGCTATCATACCTGTTAAATCGCTAGAAAAAGCCGGATTCAAATCGCTTCCTTTGAATTCTGGTGCGACAGATTGAGGACAAACACCATGGTGAACTACGAGAACATGCTTGTCTGTGGTGGACTCAGCTAGTGCTTTTTCAAGAAAAGCTTTTGATGTAATATGTCGTTCAAGAGCATCTTCAGGCATAAATCGATTAAGTCGACTTTTTTCTTTGCCTTTAAAAATAATTTTATGGTCACTCATCATCAGCTGAGCAAAAAGCATTGACTTAACTTTTGATGCTGACCCGTAAGTTCGTAGTCCGTCCAAAGCGTTGCGCCAGAAAACGACACACCATCGATAACCGCAGTATCATTTTCTAAAAAACTGACATGCGTGCCATCGAGAGATCTTTTCCAAAAATCTAATACACGATCGATTTCATCATTATCCTAAATTCAGCAGTTAAAACTCAAAAAATCTCTATACTGCCTGTGTTTAAAGGTGATCAAGTGAATAGAAGCACTCACCCTTTGAGTGAATACTACTATTTGCCAAAGTCTTTGCCTCATATGTACTCTAGAGAGGTTGTTGTTTTCAACTGCTTTTTTTAGGATTATAAAACTCGTGATTACCTGCGCAGTAAACTGCCCGCCTACCCTCTGTCTGCTTGAGTACCCAATACCGTGTTTTTGGCGTCGTTAAATCGATATCCCCACTTAAAACAATGACATCCGCATCACTTGGATTGAGCTGTACATTTGCAAGGCCGG
>CAKMZU010000353.1 GCA_929200485.1 uncultured Gammaproteobacteria bacterium
CCAGGCAATCAAGCCAATCATCAGACCAATAAGCAACCCTTGGGGTTTTAAGAACTCTCTTGCAGACGAGAGGCTTTGAGCAACACCTGCTATGGCTTTGCGCACGACCTCAGGTAGCGATTTTATTAAGGGACTATCCAGATAGTTTTCAATAGGCACGAGAACCACAGCTGTTGCGATAACGACCAATACAGTTGCTGCAATAAATAAAAAGTGCGCTTGAGCGGTAACAAAAACACTCAACACTAACAGTGCTAAAAGCAAAATGGTTAACAAATCTAAAATTCGCTCTACGACAAACGCCCCCATAGTTTTGGAATTAGGGACACCTTGACGATTAAGATAAAAACAACGAAGCATTTCGCCCGCCTTGCCTGGGGTCATCGTAAAAGCAAAGCCAGCCAAATACATGACACAATGCCTGATTACACCCAAATCCTTTGGCACATAAGGTTTTAGATACCAAGCCCAGCGAACAAACCGTAAAAAATAATTTCCAAGCGACAGCGCAAGGATAATAATCCACAATTTCCAATCGAGGCTAAATACCGCTGATAGAATTGACTCGCCATCGGTAAATAAAATGAGTGCAGCAAAACCTGCAACCACAAGCACAGTCACCAGTAAAGTGGTATGCATCAACTTGGTCAATGAAGGGGGCATCAGAAACGCTTATAAATATTGGTTTTATTATTCTTATTAGCCTTGAGATTAAGCCATAAGCGACAAAGACAAACAAGGAAGCCCGCCATTGTCTGCAAGTGTTCGCTGTTTTCTTTGAGCTGCATCAAATTCACCTGCAATAAATGGCAGTCGATTATACCCCCTTAAAAAACCCTTGCAATTCTATGAATAAAAAATACTATATATAAATACAGTTATTTTGCTGAGCAAAAGTACTCAGCAGTCAATTCGATTAAGTTAGTTTGATTTAAATTAGATTGGATTAATTTAGACTTAAAAAAGCTTAATAAGCTAAAAGGTGAACCATGGCGATTATACCAATGTGGAAATGCGACAGAGACGGGCAATTGTTTGACGATAAAAAAGCAGCAGAAGAACACGATAAATTACTGGAGCTCGCAGCTAACATCAGCCATTGGCTTGAGCAATCCGTTGAGGGCATTCCTGATGATGCCATTGAAAATATTGGCCTGCTAATGGCAAGTAATAAAGACATGCTAATGAAAGCAATGAAAGGTAAACCCGAAGTATTATTGGAAACGCCCGAAGAAAAAGATGAAGCATCCAATGTAACGCCCATCTCAGCATAACTTACAGAAAGCTAGCTTTATTCTTATTACTAACCATCTCAGAACTTTTATTACTAAAACCTGTCTGAAGCGATTTAGGCAGGTTGATATGGTCAGATTATTATTGCTTAATCTCATTTTACTTTTTTCACTGAATTTTACGGCACTGGCAGGGTTAGGAGATGATAATAAAAGTACGACTGAAGAAGATTATTCGACAACTAAAACCTGCTGCTCAATTTCAAACGAAAACGCATCAACAGAAGCTGTAAATCCTTCGTATCAAACTCAGAATACTCCCTCACTGGCAATACCATTAGAAGTTTTTGGAGCAATTTCACTTGAAAAAAAAACCTTGGAACATGGTGGAGCCTATAAACAATTAGAATCTAAGTCTCTACTGGTTAATGACTCGAAACTAGGCAAAGATATTTTCAATTATGCATCCTTAGCAGCTGATTATCTCGGTAAATCAGTCGAAGATTACTTTAGATCTCTAACTGTATTTCAAAAGCTTTTAATTATTTGCTTTCCTCAAGGATTAATTCCTCCGAAGTGGAAAGGAGATCAGGATATTGGGAAACAAACATTGGATCAATCATTGAATAAACCAGGTGTATCAACCTTCGTTATTGATGAATATCATTCAGATCGACTCCACAATTATCCTCTTGCTTTATTACAGTCGTCACGACCAGAAGTGGATGTAAACTGGAACTCACATACTCTTTCCAGCTTAGCTGCGCTTTATGAGGCAAAGGTTAAACAATCCCCTCCTGGAGCCATCCCAATCAATGGGGGTGTTGACCTTCGACCCAGTTATAACACTAAAAATTTAACGGAAAACACCTATTATAACTTTGAAAACCTCAATGAAAGTTTATACAAAACGCATTCAGAGATAGAAAGCCACGACTATAAAGCTTATTTTTTAAGCCAATCTGAATTAGAGCAGCATAACGCTAAATTTAAGGCTAGAATGCAAGATAATAGCATCTTGAAACTTTATCCCCCCTTCTCTCCTAATGAATTAAGGCTATCAACAAAACATGGAATAAAATGGCTAAGAGAACTTCAGAAGCCTGCTTATAAAGATTATTTCGATGACGCTGATACACCTCAATGGATTAAGCAAACAGCCAATGATTATATAGGACATGATCATCCTCGAAATAACCCCAGACCAAATGATAAACGAGAGAGGCGCTCAAACAGATAAACGCTTCAACTCAGCCAATTTTTTCACATCAAATTCAGCTATTGCTGACCATCAGCTTAATCAGTGGCCATTAATCAAGACGGTCATGCTATTAGCAGGCTTTGAGTTACGTTATTTAACAAAGGGCAAAAGAACGATCTGGAGAATTAACAAGTCTTATGCCTACTTTAATTCTCGAGGCAAAGAAAAAGTAATATTCTCTTTAACGCCATCTAATTCTTCAGCAAGTCTACCACCTAGCTCGTTAATGCGCTTAACAACGGCCTGCACCAGAACCTCAGGAGCCGAAGCACCGGCAGTGATACCAACTCGGGTTTTATCTGAGAACCAGTTTGGATCGATTTGTTCCGCATTATCAATAAGAAATGAAGCGGTACCCATTCGCTCGGCCAATTCTCGTAACCGGTTGGAGTTTGAGCTATTTACTGACCCAACCACTAAGACCAAATCACACTTTTGGGCTAAGGATTTCACGGCATCCTGACGATTTTGTGTGGCGTAACAAATATCATCTTTTTTAGGGCCTTTAATTTCAGGAAATCGCTGTTTTAACGCATCAATGACTTTAGCGGTATCATCCATTGATAAGGTTGTCTGAGTAACATAACTCAAGTGCTGGGGATCATTGACCTCAAGGGCTTCAACTTGTTGCGCATCTTCAACTAAATAAATAGCGCCGCCTTGACTGTCATCATATTGCCCCATGGTTCCTTCCACTTCAGGATGACCTTTGTGGCCAATCAAAATGCATTCTCGGCCTTCTGCCGAGAAACGCATCACCTCCATATGCACCTTGGTCACTAAAGGGCAAGTGGCATCAAATACTTTTAACTGCCTGCGTTCAGCTTCGGCCTTGACCGCTTTAGACACGCCATGCGCACTGAAGATGACGATGTTATCGTCTGGCACTTGATGCAATTCATCAACAAAGATAGCGCCACGGTTTCGAAGATCGTCTACCACAAATTTATTATGCACTACCTCATGACGAACATAGATAGGTGATCCAAAAACTTCAAGCGCACGGTTAACGATATCGATGGCTCTATCAACACCGGCACAAAAACCGCGTGGATTAGCCAGTAAGACGTCTTTATCGGTAGTTTCTTTGTCTTTATCAGAAATGATTAATTTACTGGACATCAACAATCTCAACAGTAAAAGTTATGTCGCGTCCTGCCAGTGGGTGATTAAAATCAACCACCACTTGTTTCTCATCCGCTCCTTGAAT
>CAKMZU010000354.1 GCA_929200485.1 uncultured Gammaproteobacteria bacterium
AAAGCCAAAGCCTATCGTAATCTTTATGCCAGTGGCTCACATTTTGTCATTGATAGCATTGCGAATTTACCTGCCATTATTAAAGAAATTAATCTGCGCTTAGCGAATGCTAAAAAACCTTGAGATGACAGTTCTTATGAAGTCTCAAAGGTTGCCATGAAAAATCTTTGAGATTTCTACCGATCAAAAAACACGATCCTCCCTATCTTCTAAGCGTAATCATCAACAGTGCTTAATCTTCAATAGTGCTTAATTTTTTTCACTCAAGATTCTTTCTCAAAACTATTGGCCTATATCAATGAACTTAAAATAAAAATTTATCTCAAATACTTTATAGAAGTTATTATATAAGCCTAATATTTATTATCCAGGTGGAAAACTATGCGTATTAAATATTTTCTATACTGTTTCATTCTACATATTCTTATAACCAACAGCATAGCGCAATCACATTACCTCCTTCTGACTCCAGGACCGCTAACGACATCAAAGAGTGTCAAAGAAACCATGTTGAATGATTATTGCACCTGGGATGAAGATTATAAAAACATCGTTCAGACGATACGTCAGAAGTTAGTGTCATATGCCACCAAAGCATCAAATTATACCAGCGTATTATTACAAGGCAGTGGCAGCTATTGTATCGAAGCGGTGTTACAAAGTTTTGTCGACAACAGAGATAAAGTGTTAATCATTATTAACGGTGCGTACGGCGAGCGCACGGCAAAGATGTGCGAATACGCAGGCATTAATAATACACAACTTATTTATGCCGAAAATGAAATCCCTAAACTAAATGAAATTGAGCAAGCCTTAATCAAAGATCCGTCAATTACACATGTATTTGCTGTCCACTGCGAAACTACCAGCGGCATATTAAATCCAGTAGCGGATATTTGCGCTTTAGCAAAAATATACAATAAAACCACCATTATTGATGCCATGAGCAGCTTTGGTGGTATGCCTTTTGATATGAATGAGTTGCAGATTGATGTCCTTGTCAGCAGCGCCAATAAGTGTCTTCAGGGTGTTCCTGGTTTTGCTTTTGCCATCTGCAAAGAGTCACTCATTAAAGAGGCCATCCATAGCCGATCACTATGCTTGGATCTTCATGCCCAATGGCAAACCATGAATCCCACCGGAAAGTGGCGTTACACCTCGCCAACCCATGGCGTAAGAGCTTTTTTGCAGGCGTTAATTGAACTTGATAAAGAAGGAGGTATCGTCGCCCGATTTAATCGCTACAAAAAAAACCAACAATTACTTAGTCAGGGTATGCATGATCTTGGCTTTAAAACGCCAGTAGCCGCATCGAATCAATCCGCATTCATCACAAGCTTTCTTTATCCTACTGATAATTTTGATTTCCTGGAGTTTTATAATCAACTAAAACAAGAAGGGTTTGTGATCTACCCAGGAAAGCTAACAGGTACACCATATTTTAGAATTGGCAACATTGGCGAAGTATACCCAGAGGATATTGAACGATTACTCAAGGCTGTCAAAAAAGCACAGGTTAACATGTCATCAACCTTTACTGCATCATCAAATTCTCTTGTCCGGGGCGTTGTCTTTGACATTGCTGGCACTATTATTGATCATGGCTCTATAGCGCCTATTATTGCCTTTCAAGAATTATTTAAATCCATTGGAATTCCTATCACTGAAGCTGAAGCCCGTCTCCCAATGGGATCAGAGAAGCGTGAACACATCAGACAACTGCTTTCCATGCCGCGTATTTATGAAAAGTGGATTTCCCTTTATCAATCAGCCCCCGATGACAATGCAATAAACAGACTCTATCAGGGATTTGTTGATCATCTGATGATTGCCATCAACCAAACAGCTACGCCTATATCAGGCCTAATGCACACGCTACAGTTTCTAAAAGACAATGGCATCAAAGTTGGGTGCAATACTGGATATTCAAGGCAAATAGTTGATGAAATCAAACTGCATTTCGACCGTCTGGGTTTTACACCTGATTCATTAGTTTGTGCAACTGACGTAACGAGGGGCAGACCCTTCCCCGATATGTTGCTTAAAAATGCAGAAGAACTTGGACTTGATCACATGGAAACCAGCATCAAGATTGATGATACCGTTGTGGGTATCAAAGCAGGGTTAAATGCGGGCATGTGGACGGTTGGTGTAGCGACGTCAGGTAATGAGGTCGGCTTAAGTGAAAGCGATTGGAATAATTTATCCACCGAAGAACAAACTCAACGAAAAGCCAAGGCCTATAAAAATTTCTATGCTGCTGGTGCGCATTTTGTGATTGATAGCATTGCTGATCTACCTTCTGTGATTGGCGAAATTAATCAGCGCTTAGCGAATGGTCAAAAGCCCTAGGAGGGCGTCCGAGAATTGCGTTCGAGCTTAAATTTCATAGAATTCCTGATCATTGAAAAAAAACAGTGAACTAATAAAAAACGATTTGCTCAAAAATTTCATGTGGAATATTTATACCAAAGGATATTTATTTAAAAAGGATAAAGCATTCATTTTATGAGTAAAAAACATGCACTCAACGTTTCTTCGAATTATTCTTATTTTTACAATGTTACCAACAGTCACCGAGGTATTATCTAACCCCTCACGTACCGCTCAGATTTTACGTACCACGCTATCGATGCCATCTAGACAAGCTTCAAATACTGCTTTATCCGCCGGATTCTTCGATTTAGCAGGAACAATTGTTGACAGAGGCTGCAAAGCGCCTGTTCAAGCATTCCTTAAACTGTTTAATTTATCAGGTATTAATCTGACCGAAACCCAGGCACGCACCCCTATGGGTAAAGACAAACTTGATCACCTCAAAGAACTCTTGGCGATGCAAACTATTCATGATCAATGGGTAGAAAAATATGGCAGAGCGCCTGACCAGAACGACTTAAAAATGCTTTATGATAGATTTTTACCTATTCAAAAGGCAGCAATCGAAGAAACAAGCCAACCCATTTCAGGATTAGAAAAAACACTGAATTATCTAGATCGAAATAATATTCAAGTAGGCTTTAATACAGGCTACCCCAGAGAAATGGCTACTTTACTAGAGCCATTTATTATCGATTTAGGTTATGACCCTGATTCCCTTATCTGTGCTAATGAAGTAGAAAAAGGAAGACCCGCACCAGATATGCTTTTTGAAAATGCATCAAAGTTGGGACTTGTCGATGCGGTAAAACAATGCTTCGCAGTAGGTGATACACCTGCTGATATAAAAGCAGGTAAAAATGCTGGTATGTGGACTATCGCCGTCGCACTGACAGGTAACGAAACCGGGTTAAATGAAAGTGAGATGAATCAGCTAACGCCTGAAGAGCTGGAAAGTCTAAAAACCAAGGCCTATGCTAGCTTAAATGCAGCCGAACCAAATTTTGTAGTAGATGGCATTTGGGATTTGGATCTTATTATCCCCAAGATTAACATTCTATTAGCTAATGGGCACGAACCCTAAGTCACTAATGACAAATCCGCCCTATGCAAAGATGCTAGCTACAACGCGTCCTTCGGCAGACTCGTGATCGAAAAAGACCGTTGCTGCCGTTAAAACACCTTCCACACTGAGCTGGTCGTAGGGTTTTTCAACTGACATACTTATATGGAAGTTATTGAATATCCAAGTCACTTAATACTGAAGGGCACCTCTAAAAATTGCTTTTGGCTTCTGTCAAAAAAGCTATTGGCCTTGT
>CAKMZU010000355.1:0-1365 GCA_929200485.1 uncultured Gammaproteobacteria bacterium
CAGCTGCTGCAACCACATTATCGAGGGTTTCTGCTTTATGATCTTCAAGGAAAAGAATCAATGGCGCATAACTGCAATCGGTATTAACCAAGGCTTCAGGCACTTGGAAGAAAGTACTATTTATCGCTGCCTGATCTCTAGGAATGGTATTCCACTTAAGGCTACCTTCACTAAATCCACTTAATACCTGACGAATAACATAAGCCAAAGAGACACTTGATTGGACCCCTTGCACGTTCTCCATTTTCCAGGCAAACCGATCGATAACTTCCAGATTCTCATAGCTGGAGCACATATCTTTAGGTGTTTTCACCATAATCAGGAAAATATCAGAGCTGACGGCATAGTTTTCAGAGATATATTTGTTATCTAGGTTGTATCGTGAATCCGGGCGTCGTTCTGGTGCACCTTCATCCAAGTCACCGATTTTCAGGAATTGACCACCATAACCACCAATACCGAAGCCAATGAGAGCGATAATAATTGAGATCGGTGCAACCTTAGGGCTTGCAAATTTTGCAATAAGATTCCAGGTTTTAGGCTCAACTGCCGCTTTGCTCGCAACATGACGACGCCCCATACCCGAAATGCCGGCATATGACATAACAATTGGAAGTAATACCAGGTTAGTGATGACAATAACAGAAATACCGACACAGGCTGCAACCGTTAGGTCTTTAATCGCCTGAATATCAATAATATAGAGTGTTGCAAAGCCAATACCGTCTGAAATCAATGCCGTCATACCCGCAACATAAAGGGTTCTAAAGGCCTTTCGTGCTGCATGCACTTTCTCAAGCCCTTGTGCCTGATCCATCGCAATAGAGTTTATAATTTGAATACCATGACTAATACCAATAGCAAAGACAAGAAACGGAACAAGCATTGAATAAGCACTTAAACCATAACCCATAGTAACCAAGATACCGAGTTGCCAGATAACGGCTATTACCGAGCACACTAACGGAGCAAGTGCACCAATGGGGCAACGTGAATACCAGAATAAAAGAATCATGGAAATGAAAAAGGCCGCAACAAAGAACATCACGATCTTAGGCCCTGCATCGGTTAAATCACCAATTAGCTTAGCGACACCAATAACATGAATCTTGACATTGTCTGACTCGTATCTATCCCGAATCTTTTCTTCGATTTGATGAGAAAAGTTTTGGTAATCCAATGGTTCTTTTGTGTCAGGATCAACATCAAAAAGGCTGACTTGAATAATGGCCGATTTAAAGTTATCCGCAACCAAGCTTCCTACACGACCGGATCTTAATATATTTTGGCGCAGCTCTTCTATTTTCTGATCGGAGCCATCGTAAGCATTAGGGCTGACAGGGCCGCCTTCAAATCCTTCTTCGG
>CAKMZU010000355.1:1375-2563 GCA_929200485.1 uncultured Gammaproteobacteria bacterium
CCAGCGCACATTGGGCGTCCAAATAGATTCAAGCGAGCGACGGTTAACACCTGGCAGATAGAAAACTTCGTCACTAACACCTTTAACAACTTCAAGAAATTCTTTATCAAAGATGTCACCTTGGGTGTTCTCAACAGCTATTTGAATTACCGTCCCTGATGCGCCGATATCGTCGAGATTGGCAACCATGTTTTTAATAAAACGATGTTCACCCGGTATCATTTTCAAGAAGTTTGTATCAGGCTTAATATTCACCATCTGCATTGCGAAGAAGATAGTGGCAAAGATAAAGAGAACCAGTAAAACCGGTCGGTTGTTAAAAATTATCTTCTCGTAAATTTTAGCTTCAGAACCATACTGGTACGAGCTCATTTTTGATTGTTCTGCCATGTCAGTTTTTCCTTTTTATTCTTATTGGGCTGCTGTTTCTGTTAGTGTGGTACGGTGAATACCGCCCTGACCAACAAGAAAAAAGGTTTTATCTAATCCACTGTAAGCAGCAGTACTGATAGAAACACGAGAAGCAAGCGTTTTATATTGATAGCTTGCGCCATTGTCACTGGATAACGCTAAAGTGCCACCGTGACCTACAAGTAAAAACTGACCATCCGTCATAAAGCTAACACCAGCCAACGAGAATCCAACCTCCGGTGTAATATCTAACCAATTAAATAAATCGTTACCAGCAACAAAGGTTTTTCCGCGCAGACCGGTAGCAACCAGCTGATGGCCTGAAGGACTGGATTTAAGATCAAAAACTCTACCTTCATAACCCAAGTCTGCCGGATTAAATGTCTCACCTTGATCAGTGGATACAATAACAAATCCTGCTTCACCTGCAATGACAACAGCGCCATTAGCAAGACCCGAAACGGCGTTTAAATGAAACTCCATCTCGTTAGGAATATGTGCGCGGTGATCAACCCAGGTTGCTCCACCGTCCGATGTCTTGAGCACCGAACCGAATGCGCCAACGACCCAGCCGTTATCACGATCAGAAAACCAAATATCGAGTAAAGGGCTTGCAACGACGGCACTGTCGAGTTTGTCTTTAGCACTGCCGAGTTGCCATTGTGCCTCATCCAATGCTTCTTTTAGCATTAATTCATCACTTGAAGGCAATTCGGGAGCCGCCAATTGATCTTCTAACTCAGATACTTTCTGCTTCGCAACTTGATAGGCTTTAGC
>CAKMZU010000355.1:2573-3139 GCA_929200485.1 uncultured Gammaproteobacteria bacterium
GCTTTTTCCGCTATCAGTGGTTTTAACAATATGACCATCATAACCTGCTGCAAACCCTGTGGAATCATCAACAAAATGCACAGAATTAAGCATGACATTAACCGGCACTGTCGATTGCTGCCAGGATTCGCCTTGATCTTGTGAAATCAATACATGCCCACGCTCACCAACAACAACATAGTTATCGCCTGCTCGAGTGATATCAACTAATAAAGACTGGCTGGCTTTAGTTGCCATAACCGCAGGTGTGGGAGCTTCCGAAATACTGATCTGACTAACGCCTAGCGTCAACAGAGTTATTACAAGCAGGGCAAGCCGTTGCCCTAGTAGCACATTTTGCAGGCGACTAAATGACATCTGCACTATCCTCTTTTTATTGTTATTGTCCGAATATTTATTGATCAACTAAGCCCATTACTCTTAGACAAAGCTGAACATTGATATCAGTTATATTTTTAGATGGAATAGGATAAAGAAAGGTGCGCTGTGAATGCAATAGAAAAAATCCGATTTTTCAATAATTCACAACAAGTTCATAAGATAAAAGTAAAAATGGTGGAATATAA
>CAKMZU010000355.1:3149-3672 GCA_929200485.1 uncultured Gammaproteobacteria bacterium
CCAGATATTCTAGTCATATTTCCACCATTCTCTCTATCGACGAATGAACACCAGCTAATCTGGCAAATGGATTAGCCGAGTGTAGGCAAGAAGTCTAACGCTAGTTGCGCTTTACGTTTGGCTACATTTTGCTCACCAAAATCAATACGTTTTATGCGCATGGTCAGCTTACGCTCAAGCTTCTTGTCGCCAAGTGCAGAGCTAACAATACGTACTGAAGAAACGCTACCGCTAGGCTCAATCGTCAACTCAAAGACCACACGCCCTTCAAGCATTGGATTTTTCTTAAGTGCACGTTCATAAATAGAGTAAAGTGCCGTTTTATTTTGCTCAAATATTCGACGGATACTCTCTTCTGATCGCTGGCCTTGCTTCTTATCACGCATATCCTGTTTAGCATTGGCAGAATCTACAGAGGCAACAACATCAGTTGCACCTACAGCGATTGTATCAACATCGGCGGCGGCTCGGCTTGCTGCACCGCTTAAGCCAGACGTTGACGGAACGGCTGCCGTTCTAATAC
>CAKMZU010000356.1 GCA_929200485.1 uncultured Gammaproteobacteria bacterium
GGGATCATGAGTTTTTCATTGGGCGTTCTCAGACACCCTCCTAGGTATAAACCTTTTTTATTATGTAAAATATTTTTGTGAAAAATAATAATTTAATTTTCCTTTTTTTAATATTTTATTTCTTGGTAAGCTTCAAGCGCTCGTGAACGAGATGTTTTAAGGTCAACAATGGGTCGTGGATAATTCTCCCCTAACGTAACCCCTGCGTTTTTAAGGACGTCTTTCGGTGCATCAAAAGGTTTGTGTATATATTTGTTGGGCAGTTTGGATAGCTCAGGCACAAAGCGTTTGATATAGTCACCGTCGGGATCAAATTTTTCACTTTGTGTCACTGGGTTAAATATTCGAAAGTAAGGCGCAGCATCAGCACCAGAGCCTGCAACCCACTGCCAGCCAGCGCTGTTATTTGCAAGGTCTGCATCAACCAGTGTTTCCCAAAACCATCGCTCTCCCTCGTGCCAGTGAATTAAGAGGTTTTTAACCAGGAAGGATCCGCAAATCATCCGTACTCGATTGTGCATGAATCCGGTTTGCCAAAGTTCTCGCATACCGGCATCAATCAGTGGATAACCGGTCATGCCTTTTTGCCATGCTGATAAATGATGTTTGTTTTTGTGCCAGGGGAAGTGATCAAATTTAGGTTGGAAGTTTTTGTGCGGTAAATCTGGGAAATGGAAAAGCAGATAATTTGAAAATTCTCGCCAACCGAGCTCAGATAAAAAATGATCGGCATCGTCTTCACACTGTTGCTGTATAGCTGCTGATTGAATGGCGTACCAAATGCGATTCACAGAAATTTCACCAAAATGTAGATGAGGGGAAAGCTTCGAGACGCCATTAAGTGATGGAAAATCCCGGGACTTCTTATAACCATTAAGCCCTTTGTTGATAAAACGCCTTAGTTGCTTGGCTGCGCCGATTTCACCGGGTTGCCAATGGTTGATCATCGATTGATGCCAGTCCCGATCAGGCAGGAGCTTGAGTGATGCTATAGATGTATTGGTTTTTATAAAGACTGGTTTCTCGGTAGTGGAAACCGGCAGCAAGGGTTTAGGCTGATTGACAAGGCAGCCTTTTCGATAAAAGGGTGTAAATACTTTATAAGGAGTGCCATCTTTTTTTTGTATTTTTAGCGGATCGTATAAGAAATTACCTTGAAAACTTTGTGTGTGAATATTTTTTTCTTTGAGTTTTTTTTTAATCGAACGGTCCCGTTTTATTTGCCATGGTTCATAGACTCGATTCCAAAAAACATGGGTAATCTCATATTTCTTAACGAGCGTGTCAAGTATCTTGGTGGGATTGCCTTTTGCTAAGAAAAGTTGATTATCGAGCGAATCATTTAACGCATTAAGGCTATGGTGTAACCATACCCTTGAGGCAGCACCGTGGTAATGGGAGTCAGCATTGACGGAATCAAGAATAAAGACCGGTAAAACGGCGTCACTTGACGCAATTGCTGCAGCAAACGCAGGGTTATCATCTAATCGTAAATCGTATCGAAACCAGCAAATGGCTTTCATTGTATTGTCCAAAAGTTTTGTTCAAATCCATTAAGGTTCAATAATAGTACCGTCATAAGCTAAGCATTGACCCGAGTGCTTTGATGTTAGCGTATGTAGAGTTGTCAGTATTTTTTCAACAGACATCTCTGGTGATTGCAGCTGATCGGGTTTTAAATGTGATTGATATGGTTTAGATAAATAACTATCGACGGTCCCCGGATGAAATCCCACAATAATTTGCTTTGGTTCTTTTCGGGCGATTTCTATGGCTGCACATTTGATTAACATATTCAGTGCTGATTTAGATGCCCGATAGCTGTACCAGCCGCCTAGCCGGTTGTCAGTGATGCTGCCAACCCTTGCAGAAAGCGCCATGAGCATTGATGGGGAATCTTTTCTCAAGAGAGGAGCAAAATGTTTCATGATAAGTGCAGGAATGATGGCGTTGGTATGAAAAAGTGTTGCTAGTTGATTTTCGCTCACGCTTTTCAGGCTTTTTTCAGGTTGCAAGTCATCGCTATGCAAAATGCCTGTTGCAATGATAATCAAATCAAGAGGATGTTCTATCTGGTTCGCAAGTGTTGCAATAGAGGCTTCGTTATAGATCGATAGCTGGACTGGGTGGATCTTGTTGCTGTCATAGTTTAACGGTTGCCTAGAAACCGCGGTGAGTGTTTGCAGTGTTTTGGTATTGGCAATAGCTGTAGTAAATGCCTGACCAATAGCCCCTGATGCACCAAAAACAATGGCGTTTTCCACTGGCAATTCTGTATCAGCCATGGCCTATCTCCGGGAGTTTTATGTGCGTCTCAAAAAAATCTATAGTCAATTCTTACGGTGAAAATAAATAGATGGATCTTAATTTAGCATTTTAAGGGAGAAATCAATGTCTTTGCGAGTTATGTTCAGGTATGGATACCACAGTGCAGGGCCAAGATAAACAGTAAATGACATCGCTATGAATGAAAAATTAATGAATAGAAATGCCCTAAGTTCATACCCTCTTAGTGAATAGACTTTTGCATTCTAACCCTTTTTTGGGGTTGTGTGGATACCTCCCACAGTTGTTTTTTCCACTTTCCAGGTTTTTTACCGGGGCGCCAGGGGCTCCAGCTTTTTTTAGACTCTTCGTGGTTTTGAGCGATAGAATTCTTTTTGTTGATGTAATTAGGCTTATAAGCTGAATAAGAAAAGTTATGCGGTTTAAAGTTATTATCTATAAAAATATCAGGATTGGATTTATTCGCTAAAACTGAGATAGATAGACATAAAAGGAATGCGATAGATAACATTCGTTTTGTCATCGTATTGTGCCTCCGTGCACGCTAAGCAAAATTATCATGAGTATTAAGTATTATAAAAATAACATAAAGCTATTTTAAAGCAGAGTAATAATACGTATTGTGTCATATTAAATTGTTATAAAGAGATACTCGGAGGGTATATGAGCGTCTTCTGATTAGCTTAAAGCAACTAGGTCAGAGTGTTAGCATAGCTTTTCGATTGAAATTAGCGTTTAGTTCATGATTTTCAAGCTCTCTAAGGTTGTAAGCCACCTGTGTTGATCAAATGTTATATGCAAAGTTTTAAGGCATTATCGACTTGAAATATCGAACATCAAACCCAGGGATAAAACAGCTCTATTTGAATCTGAGCCTGCTGAGAAAATAGTTCAGCAAGATTGTCAGTACAAGGTTTGTCTGGAAAAATTACCCGAAGGGCATTTTTCGATACCTTATAAAATCTAGTGATGTGCCATCTACGATAAAAAATATCGTTCTTTTTTGAGCTGGAAGAAGATTCTGTACCTGAATCAATCACACATAAAATTTCAAAAAAATCGAGAAATATCAAATAAAATAACTAAAAAAAATTTTTTTCAAGACTAAAGCAAAACTGAGATCAGACTTGGCGCTTTGATTATTGCTAGGCTTGCTTATTTGGTAAAGAATTTTGGAAGAAATACTCTTTTGAATTGATAATTCTCAGCATTAATAAAAATCAGATAGTTTTTTATCTCACGATACTCTTGTGAAAATTAAAGTTATGAGACAAGAAATTTTTTTATTGGTCGAATGATAATCAACTCGGAATGTTTTTATCTGGAAGGCTTTATGTTTACTGTGCAATTAAAC
>CAKMZU010000357.1:0-2174 GCA_929200485.1 uncultured Gammaproteobacteria bacterium
TTATTGCACTTATCCATAAACTCAGATAACGCTTCGCCATTTTGTTCAAACAGATCAAACAAGAAACGCTCAAAGTTGCTAGATACCATAATATCCATACTTGGCGATAGGGTATGCGTTAATGGGTGCTTTTCGTATAAGTTATTCGCAAGTACCCGGTGAAGAATGTCGTTTTTATTGGTAGCAACAATAAGCTGATTTATCGGCAAACCCATTTTCTTTGCAATGTAGCCTGCAAAAATATCACCAAAATTACCGGTAGGCACTGAGAAGCCAACCTCCCGGTAAGGGGAACCCAATCGGCTTGCCGCATAAAAATAGTAAACAATCTGCGCCATGATCCGAGCCCAGTTAATGGAGTTAACAGCAACCAATCGCTTACCTTCCGGAAGAAAAGATTGATCCGCAAAACTGGCCTTAACCATGGATTGGCAATCATCAAAATTACCTTCAACCGCAATATTATGAACATGCGGGCTAGCGCAGGTTGTCATTTGACGACGCTGAACTTCAGAAACTTTATTATGTGGATGTAAAATAAAGATATCCACATAGTCAGAGTGACTACAGCCTTCTATCGCTGCAGAACCGGTATCTCCTGAGGTTGCTCCCATAATGACAACTTTCTGCTGCTTTTTCTTCAAAATTGCATCTAGCAGGCGACCTAACAGCTGCAGTGCAAAATCTTTAAAAGCCAAGGTTGGGCCATGGAATAACTCAAGTAACCACTCATTCGTGCCCAATTGAACCAGAGGTGCAATAGCAGGGTGTCTGAATTCAGAATAGCTTTCGTCAATAATGCTCTTTAACTCATCATCAGCAATGGCACCATCAACAAAGGGCTTAATAATGACAAAGGCTAACTCCTGATAAGAAAGACTTTTAAACCCATCAATGGTTTCTTTATCAAAAGTTGGCAATGTTTCCGGAATATAAAGCCCGCCATCAGGCGCTAACCCAGTCAGCAGGACATCTTCAAAATTTAACGCAGGGGCTTTACCGCGTGTACTGATATATTTCACAAAAGGCCTCGATTATTCTTGGTTTTTTGGTTCCGTTGTTGGGACTGTTTTCCCATTAACTTAACGATTCCATACGAATTTGAGTGACCTTTCCTTCAACCGCTCGTAATTCTTCAATTTCAGCAATAGCTGCCTGTAAGCTGGATTCTTTAACTTTGTTAGTCAAAATAATCAACGAAACGGTGCTTTCGTCTTCTTTCGGCTCTTTTTGCATCATGGCTTGAATATTGATGCCTTTGCCACTAAGAATCTGAGTAATTAAGCTCATCACTCCAAGCTCATCAATCACCTGAAGGCGCAGATAATTTGCCGTCTCTATCTGTGCTTTTTCAACAATCTGATCTTCTTTCAACAGCCCAGGATGAAATGCTAATGATGGCACCCGAAGATGAGGCTCAACATCCATTACTCGCACTAGATCGACAATATCAGCGATAACGGAAGATGCCGTTGGTTCAGATCCTGCACCCGGCCCATAGTACATGGTAGGGCCAACAGCATCCGCTTGAATCAAAACAGCATTCATCACGCCATCAACGTTTGCCAATAAGCGTTTATCAGGAACTAACGTTGGATGAACACGAAGTTCAACGCCTGACTCAACGCGCTTAGCAATACCTAAATGCTTAATGCGATAACCGAGTTCTTCAGCGTACTCCACATCCTGCGTTTCAATATGACGGATGCCTTCGATAAAGGCTTTATCGAATTGCAAAGGAATCGCAAAGGCCAATGACGCTAAAATGGCTAATTTATGGCACGCATCAATACCATCGACATCAAAACTAGGATCTGCTTCGGCATACCCTAACGCCTGAGCATCAGCGAGCGCATCATCAAACGATCGACCATGATCACGCATTTCGCTTAAGATATAGTTTCCTGTGCCATTGATAATGCCTGCAACCCACTGGATTGCATTAGCTGCCAAACCTTCACGGATCGCCTTAACCACAGGAATACCACCAGCTACAGCGGCCTCATAATAAACACCGACGTTTTTTTCACTAGCGGCTTGAAAAATTTCATTGCCGTGAAGCGCAATCAATGCCTTGTTAGCCGTAATAACATGCTTGCCGTTGCTAATTGCTTCTAACACTAAGGTTTTGGCAATATCACAACCACCAATTAACTCGACAACCACATCGACAT
>CAKMZU010000357.1:2184-3616 GCA_929200485.1 uncultured Gammaproteobacteria bacterium
CCTTAGCAACCTTTAATACATCTCTTTCAACCACGACCTGACTTAAATCACACGCAGGATTATCTCGACGAGCACCCACATGCGTCACGCGAATATCATGGCCTGCTCGAGCACAAATTTCAGCGCGGTTACGTTGAATAACATTAAACACGCCTGAACCTACTGTGCCTAAACCACAGATACCGATATTGACAGGTTTCAACCTAAATTCCTCTTGACCACGACTATTATTTGCTGTGAATACGCTAAAAATGACTAGCAATATCCCAATATAAAAACAATTGATTTTGAATGGTAAGTGGGCAACAGGAGAGTAAGAATTGACAACATTGATTCCTCGCATCAGGGGAAATCCAGCAATTATTAACGCATCAGCTTATTGAACCACTAGGCCTTCAAAAAGTTCCTTAATTTTGGAAGGGCTACTTTAAGCACTGCACTGCTGCTTGTCAAACCAAAGACCTGTCGAACCTTAATCACGCATACCGGATTATTTTGGAGCTTAAAGAAGGAGCTTGAAGCTTAAAGAAGGAGCAGTAACTTGTTCAAAGTTACTGCATAAGGAAAAATTTAGCGAGGAATATAAACGCGTTATTTTAAAATCATTGGAATCAAATCTTCCGCAGGGCGATAACCAGGAATCAACGTGCCGTCTTCCAAAAGAATAGCCGGCGTCCCATTAACACCCATTTTTTTACCTAACTCGTACTGCGCTTCAACAGGGTTATCGCAGCTAACAACTTTAACAAACTCACCATTTTTTAGTTTATTCATGGTTTCATTACGGTTTTTAACACACCATGCGGTCGCAATTTTTTTGTAAGAAGGGCTACCGATTCCCGCTCTTGGGAAAGCTAAATAATGAACAGCGATACCTGCCTCAGTTAGTTTAGGCACTTCCTGGTGTAACTTTCGGCAGTAACCGCAATCCACATCGGTATAAACATAGATATTGGCTTTTACCTTTTGTGGAGGTTTTGGCATAAAGACGATAGCGTCAGCCTTTTTGACGTCTCCCATGAAGGCTTTTCGTTTCTCCGCTTCACGTTTATCGGTTAGATTCTCAATACCTTTATCCGTCAACTTAAATAGATTACCGGCAATCATATAATTGCTTGAGGAATGGACATAGAGCAACGGCCCTTCATTAATCTGCACTTCAAAAACATCCGGCATTTCTGATTCAGTTATCGACTCCACCTGAAACGCCGGATTTATCGCCTTGAGTTTAGTCTCAATTTGGTTTTTAAATGAGGCCTCATCAGTGGCCGAGCTTTTTGCTTGAATGTTTAAAGAAAACAGCAAGCACAGTAAAACAAGTGGTGCAAAAACTTTAGTCATAAATTCAAACTCATCATTGTTCAGTTACGCTCGCGGATGGTGTTCTGCATGAAGCTGTTGCAAGCGGTATTCAGCTACATGAGTATATATC
>CAKMZU010000358.1:0-2884 GCA_929200485.1 uncultured Gammaproteobacteria bacterium
CCTGGGAATTGATAAACTTAATTTTCAAAGGGCTTTGCCTTTGGATGAAAAAACAAGCATTGAAAACAGCTGGAGCAAAACGCGACATAGCGAAGGGATTAGTATTCTGCCTAATGGTTATACATTACGTAGAAGCCCCGTACAACAAGTAACAGATATAGGTACTGCTGATCAATCCTACGATAGTAAAATTCACATTTGGCGTATAAAGTGGCCTAGATCAAACGACACTCAATATTCACTTGAAAAAAGAAGAGGAACGCACGCATCGATCGGCATTGTGAGGCCAGAGGTAGAAAAATTTCGTGCTGAGGAGTATAAAAATTTATTAGGGTCAACAGACTTATCCTATCATTCATTTGCATGGGATATCGTTAATAATATAATATTACATAATGGAAAAAAAATAAAAAATTATCCGGATGAAAAAAAATATATTCCCTCAGAGGATATAGCCCTTATTCTGAATATGGATCATGGACGTTTAGGATTCTATGACATAGTAAATGATATGTATCTTGGTGATGCTGTCACTGGTTTAAAGGGAGAATGGGCACCTGCCATAAATTGTGTCTGGGGCAATGCACTTATTAATTTAATCTATTGCGGTCAGTTTGAAAAAACGCCTTCGTCACTACAACAATTATGCAAAGATTCAATAAACAGAAACAAAAAAATACCTTCAAACAGTAAATATTTGGACTCCGCAAGATTACCAAAAGGCCTTCAAAAATACCTCTTGGCGAAAGAACCTTCCGTATTAGATGATACAGATAAAAAAATAAATTCATTTTAAACGCCACCTAGACACACGATTTTTATTAACATTCATCGGGTGAATCGGCCTAATGCCATAGACAAAATAAAAATTCACAAGCACGTTTATTTCATCATCTCACCAATGCAATAAAAATGATTGAAGAACTTTAATTATGCGGTATTTATAGACTATAGACTGACTAAAGAATAAATAAAATCCGGCGGGTTTATCATAATAAAAGCGGGTTCTAAGTTACCGCCATATAAAATTATTCAACGGAATATTATGGCGATAACTCGGACAAATAATTAGAAATTCACTTGAACTAACAACTGTGGTGCGGTTTGATCCTGATCCTTCATACCGTATTTGTTGTTCCAGTAATCAACTTCAACACCCACATAATACTGGCCAGCTTTATCAAAGAAATGGCCCATATCCAGTTTAAGCTGTGGCTGAGCGTGAAAAATCATTTCAACATCATAACCTGCGCTGATATTCTCGGTTGGTGTTGTCCAGTCAAAGAAACCATCGAACGCGAATTTAGCCGCAACTACTTCAAACGGCATGCTCCAGGCAGTGGTTAATTGAAAATTTTCTTCTTCATTTTCGTTGAGTCGATAATACAGGTTCGTATCAAAAAAGGTGAAACCGGGTACTTTACAGCGAACACCAGCACCGACTAGAACATTATCCGTTGATTCGATCCCTTCCGGGTTAGCATTTTCCCATTGGGTTGCAACATACACATCTTTGATCACGTCATTTTCAAGCTTGGCGCCCGTTAACCAGCTTAGGCTTAAATCCACCCCCTAATTCCATATAAGTTTCATCACTATTGATGGCCTTATCGCCAGAGTGAAAACGATCTACAAAGAAAAAGCTTTTACCAAAATGGTAAGCGCCTGCATGCTCTAGGCCTTGGCTGTCTTCATCAGCAAATGGGTTTTGGTAATCCGTGCCATTCAAATAGGTTAAGCTGACATTGCTCCAGAATATTTCTGCGTGAGGCAGTGATGAAGCTAATGCCAATGTGCCTACACTTGCAGCTTTAAGGTTTTTTTTGATAGCGCTCTAAACATATTTCTTTCTTATTATATAAAATACTTACTAACCGGACAGAAATTGACCAGCAATTAACTGGCCAACTTGTCAACTTTTAACAATCTGGCGCTATTCTTGCATCCTACCGGACAATAAAAAACATAATCACCACGTCAGATTGTTTTATGGTGCAGAAAAAAAGAAACACCCCAAAAAAGTACAAGCCTGGAAAAATACGCGAGCAAAATTACAACCGTATTCTTGATGCAGCAGAGGCACTCTTCGCAACCAACGGCTTTAAAGGCACAAGCATGATGCAGATTGCTGAAAGAGTTGAGTTGCCTAAAGCCAATGTCCACTACTACTTTAAAAGTAAAAGCCTTTTGTACTCCACAGTGCTTGAGCGCATTATTGACAGTTGGAACGAGGGACTTGAAGATATCAGCGTAGAAGACGACCCTAAGGCCGTGCTCGGCAAATACATTGCTGCCAAGGTCAAAAATGCCTGTGAAAAGCCTTTGCCGTCCAAACTTTTTGCCACAGAAATCATTACCGGCGCACCCTACTTGACCGACTACATTAAAGAAGACATGCGCCAATGGATTAAAGAAAAAAGTGCTGTCTTCAATCAATGGATAGCCGCGGGAAAATTAAAACCTGTCGATCCTGTGCGATTAATTTTCTTAATCTGGTCAAGTACGCAGCACTATGCAGATTTCGAAACGCAAGTTTTACTTCTCACCAATCGCCAGGAATACGATCATGAAGAAATCACCAAAACCCAGCATTTTTTAACTACTGTCATTTTAGGCTCGATAATTCCTGACCAATCGATTGATAAATCCGTACAAAAAACACTGGAACACGCACCAAAATCCAAAGAGAATAGCGAAACTCTATTTGCACTGTGACATTCCAAACAATCAGATCAGCCTTATAGCATTTCCCAGCCCTCACCTATTCGACGAATTCCGTGACTCTGTCCAAGTTGCTAGCAATAATCTGACTCATTTTGGTGCAGCGCGCATCTTTATGGGGCAAAAAGAAACCGTCTACTGCCCAAAGGATAACGGCCTGGCC
>CAKMZU010000358.1:2894-3588 GCA_929200485.1 uncultured Gammaproteobacteria bacterium
GCCTGGCCGTTGATACTTTAAAAATTGACGGAAAAGGCAAGATTCTAGTCATCGATAGCGGCGGCAATGAAAACGACGCATTTTTAGGATTAAAAAAAGGGCAAGGCACCGCTAACGTCCCTGTGAATTGCCAAGGGCTTCAGATCCACACGAGTGATTACCTTTATGCCGATCGAAATGACCTGTTGCAAAGTAAATTTCCTCTTATGGATTAATCTTCCCGCAGACTTTTCCATTGATTAAATCCACCGGCCGGTGGTATTAATCAACCACAATTACTCACATCCCCCCATACCATTCATACACTCCAACGCCTACTCGACTGTCTGCTTAATCAAAAATCCAGACGACAACTCACGCTGTTTCAAAATTAGAAATATTAATTGATGAATTAAATCGTTATCTTTAAAAAAGGTCTATTACTGGCCTATATCCAGCCTTGTAACTCTAACCACAAGGACAATTTTTATTTTTTATATGCCGTATCAACCACCTTAAATGCGTTAGATCCTTGTCTGAAATCGTAAAATGTCAATATAGATAGTGGTGCAAGCTGGATGCAAGAAGCGGGCATGCAAACCGAGGTTGATGCGGTTGGCAACCAATGCGAGCGCCCCAATGCTTGGTAAATCACCAATTAACCCTATTAACAGCTCAAAAAGGTTAAATATTGATCAGCATATAAACATATTTA
>CAKMZU010000359.1:0-591 GCA_929200485.1 uncultured Gammaproteobacteria bacterium
GGCATGCAAGATATTTCTTTTATTACCGGCCGGGGTAAGCGTGCCATTGCGGATCACTTCGATATTAGCTATGAGCTTGAACACCAAATTCAGGGGACAGGTAAAGAAGATTACCTAACTTCTATTCGAAATGTTTTAGACAAAGGCTGTTTTTCATTCACGCGTCAACGAGAGATGAAGGGCCTTGGCCATGCGATTTTAACTGGCGAAAATATGATTGGCGACAACCCTTTTGGGGTTATTTTGTCTGATGATCTTTGCATCAACCAGGAAGGTGACGGTATCATGAGCCAAATGGTAAAACTTTATGAACAGTTTCGCTGCTCAATCGTTGCCATCATGGAAGTCCCTGAAGATCAGGTTCACAAATATGGTGTCATCAAGGGCGAAGCTATGAAGGATGGAATATATCGCGTCGACAGCATGGTTGAAAAACCCAAACAGGAAGATGCGCCATCCAACCTTGCCATTATTGGTCGATACATTTTAACCCCAGATATTTTTGCCATCTTAAAAGACACTCAGCCAGGTAAAAACGGAGAAATCCAAATTACCGACGCTTTATTAAAACAAGCTGAAAGAGGCTTGGTG
>CAKMZU010000359.1:601-3572 GCA_929200485.1 uncultured Gammaproteobacteria bacterium
AACTTCTGCTACGAAAACATCTATAACGCCGACAATGCAGCAAGCAAAGAAGCTAAAAGAGAAAAAGCTGTTGAATCTGTCGTTGAGAAGGTGGTTTAAACTATGAGTAAACTCACCTGCTTTAAAGCCTACGATGTCCGCGGGCGCATTCCTGATCAAATCAATGAAGACATTGCTTATCGTATTGGTGCAGCTTTTGCACAAGTTATCAAGCCTAAAAAAGTAGTGGTTGGATACGATATTCGCTTAACCAGCCCAAGCTTTTGTCAAAAAGTGGCTGAAGGATTAATGGATCAGGGTGTTGACGTATACAACATCGGCCTAAGTGGCACAGAGCAAATTTACTTTGCCACCAAACACTATCAAATGGATGGCGGCATAGCAGTCACTGCAAGTCACAACCCTAAAGACTATAACGGCATGAAGTTTGTCCGTGAAGATTCTAAACCCATTAGCGGCGACACTGGGCTTTTTGATATTCAGGCAGCCGCCGAACAAAATGCTTTTTTGAAATTACCTAAAGAACAGCGTGGCAATATGCATGATCTCGATGTTTCAAAAAGCTATCCTGAACACCTGCTTGAATATATTGATTCAGCAAACCTTAAACCCATGAAACTTGTTGTCAATGCAGGTAATGGTGGCGCTGGCACTGTGATTGACCTGCTTGAACCCTTATTACCGCAAATTGAATTTATTAAGGTGCATCACGACCCAGACGGCAATTTTCCAAATGGTGTGCCGAATCCTTTATTGGTTGAAAATCGCGAAGCAACAAAAGAGGCTGTTATCCAACATAACGCTGATTTTGGTATTGCATGGGATGGCGACTTTGACCGCTGCTTTTTATTTGATGAAAACGGCGAATTTGTCGAAGGCTATTATATTGTTGGCTTACTGGCACAGGCTTTTTTACAAAAATCACCCGGCTCATCCATCATCCATGACCCTCGGCTAACCTGGAACACCATTGATATTGTTGAAAAAGCCGATGGCAAAGCCATTCAAAGTAAAACCGGCCATGCCTTTATTAAAGAGCGCATGCGACAGGAAAATGCCATTTATGGTGGCGAAATGAGTGCACATCATTACTTCCGTGATTTTGCTTATTGCGATAGTGGCATGATTCCCTGGATGTTAATAGCAGAACTCGTTGCAACCACAGGCAAACCTTTATCCACACTCATCAGCGAACGTGTGGCTGCCTACCCGTGCAGCGGTGAAATCAACAGCAAACTTGATGATGCAAAAGCAGCTATTGAAAAAGTGAAGCAAGCTTATCAGGATCAAGCAATAAGCATTGATGAGACCGATGGCATCAGCTTTGAGTTTGATACTTGGCGCTTTAATCTTCGTTCCTCTAACACAGAACCTGTTGTTCGACTGAATGTAGAAAGCAAGGGCGACATTCCCTTAATGGAAGAAAACACCCAAGCGATTCTTTCTTTACTTAGAAGTTAACTTTCTATCTAAACCCTGCACTTATTGTTTATCGACATCGCCAAAAACACATATTGCAGGGTTTTCTTTAAAAGCATTTACCCAGTGGCAACATACCCCCAAGGGAGCCAAACCCAACTCTCACTGTTACTCATCTCTTTCTATAGCTTCCAACATCGTTGTTTATTTCAAGAAATGCTGGAATTTGACGAATAACCTTTGTAATTTGGTCATCATCTATAGAGTCATCGAATCCATCATCAATCAACACACGCAAGCTTAAACTCATCGCACCGATAGTATCCACATCATTACAATGCTCTTCTACCGTTTTCAGCAACTGCATTTGGTTATTATGTTCTGCAAGAGAATTAAGGGCCAAATATATGGCTGTTATTACCGAATTAGGGCCCCAAGTACCTCTTAAGACAGGCAATCTTCTAGACTCTTTGTAATCAGGCGATAATCGATTGAGTTCATCAAAAGGAAATGAACGCTTCTTAAGCGTCAATAAAACATTACAACAACGTCCTATATTAAAACTACTCACATTCGTTTTAACATATTCCAGAGCGAGATCTGCGCTGATATTCTTACCTTGTTTTTTTTGGCTTACAATATAGTGCATCGCCATAGCCATTGCTTGAGCCGAAGCAGTACCATCAGGGTGATTATGGGTAATTTCTGCAATTTCTTTAGCCGTCTGGTTTAACTTCGTTACTTCTAAGTCATGGAATCCTTTCATACCAGCAAGTGGAGCTATTCCCATGCAGGCACCATTACCAAACGAGCCTGACTTTTTACCTTTAACAACCGCTGCCTGAGAAGAGCGGCTTAGAATATCCTGACGAGTCAAGGCTTCATCTCTTTTAAAAGAAGCAAAGTTTTTTCTGGCCAATGTAGATGCAGCCTTACCATAACCCTTTAGATTCGCTTGACCTTCAAGCGCCAATCCAAACCGCTGCTCTTCAGGAAATGAGGCAAAGCAAAAGTTCTTCGCAAGCGTTACGGCATCAATTCTTTTTTTAGCAGGCTCAAAACTTTTTAAATAGTTATACAAACCGCAAGCTTTTTGCGTATCATCCGTAATTCTTGCTGCCCCTTCACTTTTTGAATAACCACCCTCATCTGCCGCTGCATCACCCACACCGGTAGCAACGAGCATTAATTCACCCAAGCTAACCTCAGCCGCTTGAGAAGAAGTAATTAATATCACGCCAAGAAAAATAAAAACAGAAAAGTGGTTTCTCATCCTTAATAAGAAGATGAAAAAACAAGAAGGTTCCGCTTGAGCCGTAAATACTAGTAAACGTTTTTACCAACAAAGCCTTTAAATATGGTTAATAAGATAATTTTTATGTCGAAACTAACAGACCAGTGGTTTAAATAATATAAATCATAGTCTATGCGATTCTGCATCTTATCCAGCGTATCGGTTTCACCGCGCCAGCCATTCACCTGCGCCCACCCTGTAATACCAGGCTTAACCAAATGCCTGAGCATATATCCTTCTATCGCTTCGCGGTAATAT
>CAKMZU010000360.1 GCA_929200485.1 uncultured Gammaproteobacteria bacterium
ATTCAATAGCGGGTATATTTACTAACTGCAAAGACAACAAACTGAGCGGGATGCAATCGCCTAGCGCTATAACGCTTAACCGAGCAGGCACCTATGTGTATATCGTCAATGCCAAAGGCAATAGCATTATCGAATGCAGTGTTAACCCGATAAATGGCGAATTTAATGAGTGCATTGACAGCACAATTACCGGCCTGAGTGACCCTCAGAACTTTTTCTTGAGTAAAGATGAGAAACACGGATTCGTAGTAAATAAAGGCAATAACTCAATCACTCAATGCGCGGTCGATCCGGCAACAGGTAAATTGTCTCCACGTATACATAATAAAAATCTAATGTTTATCGATGAGCCAACTGATATTAATATTGTAAACGTTGACGTTGGCATCTCATATGCTTACATCACTAATTTCAATAATAATACAATCAGCCATTGTAGATTTAATCCGCTAGAGGAGGCGTTAACTTCTTGTAGGGACAGCGGTGCCAAGGGGCTTGATAAGCCCACATCCGTAGCATTTGATGCAGCAAAAGGGCTTGCGTTTATCACCAATTCAGGGAATAACACCATCACGCAATGCAATGTTGATTACAAACGCGATGGCCAATTAACTAATTGCATAAATACCCTTGCAAGCACGTTGGGTCAGCCTGCTGATTTATCATTTAATGCAACGCCTATAACACGTGCGTTTGTTATCAATTCGCCTACGTCAACAAGTAATCCTGTAAGTACGATTAGCCAATGCGCTGTCGATGCCACGCAAGGGAAATTATCCAAATGTTCAAATATTGATTTATCAGGTGAGATTACAAGTCTCAAGTCCGCTTATGATATAAATTTCAACCCAGCAGGCTCGATAGCTTATATAACAAATTATACAGAAGGTAAAAAAGGGCAAATAGTCAGATGCAATACGTTTGCAGATACACAAAAGTTTACTAGCTGCTCTGATACTGGCGCAACCTTAATCGAGAAACCAACAAAAATGGCGTTTAATAAAACAGGCACGAGGGCGTTAATTGCAAGCCATATTGATGCAAGCCCCAACGATGAAAGCTCAGCTTTAAGTTATTGCCATGTTAATCCTCATACGGGTGAGTTTTCGGACTGTACAAAAACACAATGGCACCCTAAAAATGAAGTCTTATCAATCGCCTTTAATTCAGATGATACCCAGATTTATTTAGGTACGAAAGAAACCATTCATCACTATGCTATTGACTTATTTAATGGAGAAAATTTTCAACGTATGGAAAATATTGATATTGGTATTGAATGGCCAACCGCTATTGTCTTTAATTCAGCAGGCACACATGCCTATATCGCTGACTTTGCTTTGAACAAGGTTCATTTATGTGAAGTAGACGTGACAAATGGTCAGTTGACTCAATGTGATGATAGCGGAGCAAAAGGTCTTAACATGCCTGTGGATGTTCACTTGAGTGCCTCTGGTGATGTCGCTTATATATCGAACCACGAGAATAATTTAATTACTCGCTGTATGGTCGATCAAACAAATGGACAGTTTTCTAACTGCGCAGATTCTGGTGCAACGGGTCTGAATGATCCGCACTCCATTGTTGTATTTCCTTCATTTTCTATGGGTTGGGGGTTTGATCTGCACTGATTTTTTTCAAGTCCGGTTTTAATTGTCACCATAAGCATATTAAATGAACTATGTGTGTTTAATTTACTCTATATAGGATCTACCTAATCCCCGCGAGTTAGAACAGCGATGAAAATAACTCATGTTTTCATGATGGTGGTTTTTTCACTTGTAGTCATTGTTAACTTATCGGGGTGTAATCGTGGAGATGGGGGGGATAGTTTCGATTCGGTGATGGCGACAAGTCCACCAGATGGCTCGGCCTCCACTCCGGGCAAACATAAAACTGGCTCAGCCCCTCCTCCGACCACAGGCTCTACCCTTCCACCAAGCACAGGCTTTCCTCCTCCTCCGACCACAGGCTCTACCCTTCCACCAAGCACAGGCTTTCCTCCTCCGCCAACCACAGGCTCTACCCCTATGCCACCATCAAGCGCAGGCCATTTGGTATTCAAGAAAAATGGCAAGCCGATAACACGATTGGATTTAATGCCAAGCTCGGCGGATATAATTACACTTGAAAATACGGGAGATAAAGCAGTAACAAATGCCGGTAAGCCAATATTAACACTCCCTAAAAACCCTTTACTGGCCTTTTCAGGCGATTGTTTGAGTGCAACCTCATTAGATCCTCATCAAATCTGCATGCTCAACTATTCTGTATCAATGGATTATAAAAAACCAAATATTAGTATCGATAGCTTTTCGCTGGTCGCAACGGGGTCAGCAACCAACAGCCCGCAGACTATCAAAGGCAGCGTGGCTATGGTTCGAGCCTATGTAGTCAATTCGATCACTAACAGTATCAGTCAGTGTGTAGTCATGCCTGCGACCGGCGAAATTTCAGGTTGCACCGATGCTGGCGGTACAGGGCTTTCAGCCCCTCAAAGCATTGCCCTTAATGCTGAAGGCAATCGCGCCTATATAGCGAACTTTAGTAATAATATGATCAGTCGATGCAATATTCATGCAGAATCTGGCAGCTTTTCGAATTGCGCATATATGAAGACTCCAAAACTTACCCAAGGCCTACATGGGCCTGTTGCTATTAAGATTATACAAGATAAATACGCCTTCATTATTAATGGCCTTGATTACACTTTAAGCGGATGTAAAATTGATAAAATATCGGGAGAATTTTTCGACTGTATTAATGAACCGAATAAGGTCTTCTCTGACCCACAGGATATGTTAAATTCTTCAGAATTTAATGGAATATACATAGTCAATAAGGGCGATAACTCGATTGTCGACCCCAGAGGCCCAGGCATTAAGAATGCAAATATAGGTTTATTAAATGGCCCAACGAGCATTGTTGCTATTAACACTGGATCAACAGGCTTCAGCCGTATATTTGTAACGAATTTAAATGATAATAAAGTCATACAGACTATTCTGGAGTGGGTCAGAGGTACTTTTTCTCCGCCATTTGACAGTAAAGCAGAGTACCTTGATAAGCCTACGGCGATTAAATTTAATCGAGCAGAACAAAAAGCATTTATTGCAAATCTAGGCGATGACTCGATTACTGCTTGTGATATTAATGAAAGAGACGCTTTCAGATTTAAAGATTGTAAAAAAACAAAGGCTGAAAATCTGGGTCAACCCATGGATTTGGTTTTTAATCCTACTCCTGTAGCGCGGGCATTTATTTTAGATAAAAGAAAAGGCGGTACTATTTCCATAGGCACAATTACTCAATGCTCCGTAAATCTCAACACAGGCGCATTTTCCAATTGTGTCGACATCTATTCTGGGGTTGTGAAATTAGAGAATGCAAGAACACTTATTTTGAATCGCACGGGTAAAATCGCTTATATATTGATTAAGGGGGACCCAAGCACCAAAAGTACTACAAGAGGCGCCATAACAAAATGTATGGTTTCGTCAACAGGTGATATCAATAATTGTACTGATAGTAAAGCCACCGATGTCGACCTCCCTTTAGCC
>CAKMZU010000361.1:0-1662 GCA_929200485.1 uncultured Gammaproteobacteria bacterium
TCGAATCCTTCCTGGCGCGCCACTCTTTATAGTCAAAGAGTTGGTGGAGAAAAAAGAGATATTTTAGCTGTAACATAAAAGCAAGAAAGTAATAAAATCTTCCCTGCGCCAATAGCTCAGCTGGATAGAGTACCTGGCTTCGAACCAGGTGGTCGGAGGTTCGAATCCTTCTTGGCGCGCCATTTATCCCCTATTTTTTAATGCTGAACTGTTGATTGCTCTTTTTTGTTTCTGTGTGTTTATGTGGAAATAAAGCATTCTTCAAAAAGCTCAGGATAAACGTTTTTTGCCATCCGAGATGGCGGGTAAATGGATTTACCAAGAGGTAAACGGCTTTTTGCTCAGGTTGTTGTTTAAATAGCGACTATCTGTAGAGACTTCCTCTCCGAGCCAGCTGGGTTTTTCAAAAGGTTCGCTCTCATTTGTTAATTCGATCTCTGCGATGATCAACCCCTGATTACTACCTTCAAAAACATCAACTTCCCAAATATGCCCCTCATGATGGACGCAAAAGCGCGTCTTTTCTATGGGTGTGGTTTCAGAAAGCGTCAATAATTGCTTGGCATCATCTAGGGGGATAGCATACTCAAATTCAGAACAGGTAAAATTCTGGCGTTTGCTTTTAATCGTTATCCATGCATTGTCTTCGCAGATTCTCACTCTGACGATTCTCTCAGGTGATGCGTTGAGATAGCCTTGAGCGATAAATTTACCGTTTAAGGTTGAAAGGAAGCTTGGATCTTGTACAAGAAATTTACGTTCAATTTCTTTGTTAGTTATATTTGTCATAGAAATCAGATATTGGGGGAAAAACACAAAGCAAAACAGGAGTATAAGCCGAAAGTCTCTCATTGTTGAGTGCCTTTATATTATCGCAATATATTCTCTAAAATATGGCTTGTTAATTAAAATAAGATTGCAAGTCATACTCATTTTTCTGATTATATGAAAGCGATATTTCGGATTTGTTCAATTCTATTTCTTGGGCTTTAGGGTGTTACGCTTGGTCTATTGCTAAAAACCATCGTTATACATTTCAGGTGCCAGGTTATCAAAGCGAGTATACCGGCCAATAAAGGCGAGCCTTACGGTATCGGTTGGGCCGCTTCGGTGTTTGCCTAAAATGATTTCTGCCTGACCTTTGTGCGGGCTGTCCTCATCGTAGACTTCATCGCGATAGATAAACATAATGATGTCAGCATCCTGCTCAATGGCTCCAGACTCCCGGAGGTCTGACATGACAGGGCGTTTGTTAGGGCGCTGCTCAAGTGAGCGGTTAAGCTGAGATAAAGCAATAACCGGGCAATCGAACTCTTTGGCTAACCCCTTTAATGATCGGGAAATTTCAGAGATCTCTGCCGTTCGCCCTTCGGAGCGACCCGCTACCGTCATTAATTGAAGATAATCAATCATGATGATACCAATCTCACCATCATGGTCTCTTGCAATGCGCCTTACACGTGAGCGGACGTCAGTAGGGTTTAGTGCGGGAGTGTCATCAATATATAAAGGTTTGTCTTTAAGTTTTTGAATCGCAGCACTCAGTTTAGGCCAGTCGTCATCTTTTAACGTACCGCGCTTAATATCCCCTTGGTCGATTTTACCGGCTGCGGAAACCATTCTGAGCATCAACTGCTCTGCAGACATCTCCATGCTGAAAAC
>CAKMZU010000361.1:1672-2875 GCA_929200485.1 uncultured Gammaproteobacteria bacterium
CGCTTCAATTAAATTCATTGAAAAGGTAGTTTTACCCATTGCTGGTCTTGCAGCGACGATGATCAAATCAGAGCGTTGCAAGCCGTTGGTGAGTTTGTCCAGATCAATAAATCCAGAGGATAAGCCGGAGAGCTGACCTTGGTTGGCAACAAGCTTTTCAATTTGGTCAACCGTGTTTTTTAAAATAGGGTTGACGGATCTGGGGCCGGAGTCTTCTTTACGGCTGTCGCTGATGTCATTGAGTGCTTTTTCCGTTTCAGCGACAATATCGATGATATTTCGCCCTTCGGGATTTCGCGTGTTGCTCTCTAGCTGGTTGGATAGTACAAGCAATTGTCTGGCGGCGGATTTCTCTTGCACCACTTTCGCGTAAGCTCGAATATTGGCAGCGCTTGGAGTGTTGTGGGCAAGATCCGCCAAGTAGCCTAAGCCGCCGACGGCATCTAATTGTTCAAGGTTATTTAAACGGTCAGACAGTGTAACAACATCAATGGGGCTATCGGCGGCAATCAGTTCTTCGATGCAGCCAAAAATCAAGCGATGTTCTTTACGATAAAAATCATTGGCCGTAACAAGATCGGCAACATCATCAAATTTGTTGTTGGCGAGTAGCAAGCCACCAATAACAGCCCGCTCAGCTTCCAATGAGTTTGGAGGTAGCAGCTGTTGCAGGTCTAGCTCGGATTCGAACTCGTCGTTGGCGGCGTTGGGTTCTTGCATAGTCTGGGGGATTGTTATTAATAGTTTACAAGGCTAGCAGGAATTACATCAAATAGAAAATACCACTTGCGCACCAATTCTATATCATAGGCAAGGGGTAAAGCCAGAAGTATTATGAGCCGCACAATAATCCGTTGTAGCCGCTTCACTGATGCCCTCACATGCAGATGGAGGGCGTTTGGATTTTTGAAGGGGTATGATTTTTGTTCTTGGGTGCATAACCTGATCGGGAAGAGTGAGAAGATGCTCTATACGCTGCAAGCAAGAGTTTCAGTCAACCCTTTCTAAACACATTGTTCCATATTTCCTCCACGCGTGGATCTATTGAATGATCGGTAACCTTTTGCTCTTTAAGCTCTTTTATGATCTCTTTCAAGAGAAAATCTGTTGTTTGGCCTTTTTTATAGTGATGAAGGTTGTCCCCTGTTTCTTCTTTATAAATGTTTTTAAGTGTATCCAGATTATCAATAATTGCTTTCCAGT
>CAKMZU010000361.1:2885-3534 GCA_929200485.1 uncultured Gammaproteobacteria bacterium
ATTCTGTATGAATTTTCAGGGTCTTCAGCCAATGCTTTAAAGGTTTCTTGTTTTGGAAATAAAGTGGAAAGCAGTGCAAGGATGCACGTTGGGGTGGAGTCTGTGTTTGAGGATGCGAACTTTTTGTACCATTGCTCAGAAAGCATTCCTGTAAATTGTTCCCCTGTTAATGCTTCTTGAGTCTTTTCCGGTGAATTTCCCATTTTCTCATAATTTTCAGAGAACTTAGGAGTTACCCGGTTTTTAAACGCCGTAAATTCTTCATGAAGTTGTCTGGCGTTTTCATCGGAGCTTTTTTCGATATTCATTCGGATGTCTATAAGTCTGTTTGAATCGCCATTTGCATTTATATTTTTTGTATTTTCAATCTGAATAGGGTGCTCTTTTTTTATTTTTGAAACAATTTGAAATATTTCGCTTACTTTTTCTGGTGTGCTTTTCGAGCTGATAAATATATTTTTGTAGTCTTCAAACTTTTCTATATGAGCTTCCCAGTTTGGGGAGACTTCTTTCATTGAGGGTAGATTGCGAATCAGGTAGTCATGTGCTTCTATATCTTTGTTGTGGCAATATTCTATAAAATTTTTAATGTTAAATATATCTTCAGTTAAAAATATTTCTCGGTTTCTTGTGGCTATAAATTTATCCC
>CAKMZU010000362.1:0-3240 GCA_929200485.1 uncultured Gammaproteobacteria bacterium
AGCACCAACGTTTTCATGTTGGTAACCAATCTTTGCATTAAGTAAGGTTCGCGCATCGTTTTTCAAGGTGTTTTCATTATCAACATAGGATTCGCCTTGATAGTTGGCATCCATACCCAGGAGGAAGCCATTTTGCATCTCGTAATTAAAGCCAAGAGCAGCCGTGAATTCTGGTGCATTTTGAAATTGATTACCTTCGTAGCTTTTGAAGTAGCTAACAGGCACTGGTGCAGGTAAGCCTTGAACGTCTTGGTCTTTTGTACTGATTACAGAATAATTAGTGAATTCAGTTTTCACATAGCCAGCATTCGCAAATAATAGAAACTCTTGGGTAATTTGGCTGTTAATTTCAAGTTCGGCACCGTAAAGCTTGGATTCACCTGCGTTACCTACATAGCTATTTCTCGGGTCGCCATTAGGTGATACCGTCACCTGTTGATCTTGCCAATCTGTGTAAAAAATATTCGCATTCACTGAAATTATGTCAAAGTTCGTTCTGAGAGCTAATTCGTAGTTCCAAGTATATTCAGGATCGTATTCTACAATTTCTGATGTGCTGGTATTAACAGAGGTTCCACCTGCTCGGTAACCGCGCTGAGCAACAAAGGCAGTATTAATGTTATCTGTAATAAAATATTGAGCAGCGAATTTCGGTAAGAATGCATTGTAATCTGTCTTGGCATCTTCGTTAGGTTGTTGAGCACCTTGCTTTAGTGCTGATAATAGCATCATGCCCGATTGATTAAGCACAGCAACGGTTTGAGCTGGTAGACCTAATCCAGAAATGTCATTTAATGTTTCAGTGTCAACATCCGCTAAAGTTACCTGATTTCGTTCTTGATTTTCCATGTCATAACGCGCACCAATAGTAAAAAATAAATTATCAGTTGCGGCGATCGTAGTTTCACCAAATACAGCGTAGTTATTAATATTGTATTGTGAGTTAAAGTCTTGTTGAACTTGGATGCGCTCAGGAATTACCATCCAGATTGTTTGAGCTGTCTGTAAATCTTGACCAAAACCACCTACACTTGTTGGAGAAACTAACGCATTAATTGCGGTATTGTAGTGGTTGTTTTTTGCTTCTAGGTTATCGAGATTCCATTTAGAGTTTCTTTCCAATTGGCTACCATAGATACCTGCAACCCCCGTTACTCGATTGAAGTCAAAATTCAATCTAAGCTCTTGGCTTTTATTCTCTGTTTCACCTGTTTGATCTAAATATCCCCAGGCGTTTGCAGTTGAATCATAGTCATCAGTACGATCATACTTTTCATCAGAATAAGTAGTGACTGATGTTAATGTGAGGTTGTCATTAATGTCATAACTGGCTTTTAAAGCAATGTTGGTAATTTCAGAGTTATGGAATGCATTATGATCTGAATAAGATTTAAAACTATAAGGGTCTTCGGATATAGCGCTAGGATTATCACCCATATTGTTTTTGGCATGGTTGACGGTTAATAAGGTAGTCAATGATTCTGTTGGTTCGAACAATAGCTTTCCACGAACGCTTTGACGTTTAAAACCTGAATAGTCCTCTTCATTACGTGTAACATTTTCACTATACCCATCTGAGCGATAGTCTTCAGCGGCAATTCGAATGGCCAATACATCATCAACAATAGCGCCGCCGCCAGCGATAGAGTGACGCTTCGTATTATAGTTACCGTAGGTTGCTTGTGCTTTACCAGACCAATCGTAGGTTGGGTCTGCCGTTTTCACATAAATTGCACCGGCAAGAGAAGCCCTGCCTTGTAACGTTCCCTGAGGGCCACGGTAAACTTCAATTTGCTCTGCATCCCAAACATTCATGCCGTTGTAGCGAATGCTAAGATTATCTAATGCCACATCATCAACGTAGACACCAGCAGTAAAGCTTGCAGCATTATCAGCCAAGCCTTGAACGCTAATGCCACGGATTGAAAACAAACTTTCATTGCCACCGCGAAGTGTGCTCACATTCGCCAAACGATTGTATACATCGTTAAAGTCCATAATGGTTGAGTTATTTAAATCTTCACTGGTTAAAACACCGACACTAACAGGTGTTTCCTGCAGGCTTTTATCTTGTTTTTCACCGTAGATAACGACTTCTTCTTTTTGATCGAGTAGTTCGTTATCAATGTCTTTGTTAGTTTCAGCACTGGCAAATGTGCCGTATAAAGCTAACGCAATGGCACAGCTGAGAGTTGTCAGCTTAAAAGATTGCATGGAGACTCCTTAGATTTGATATTGTAATTATGTTAATAAAGATAATTATAATGAGAATTATTATCTTTTGCGTGGTATCTGGTTCACAATTATTATGTTAACCAGTTCAATTTACGTTTTTTGTGCTAGGTGATTGCCGTTTCGTGAGAATCTGATGGTTTTTGTTTAACGCTTTTCGTAAAAAAACTAACCAATTTATCTTTTAGCCACTGCACGCTAATTGATGCGGCAAGTATGACAGGCATCAAACAAAGTGTTTCGAGCGAATTTAGTGTGTTAAAACCAAAAAACCCCATGCCCCAACAAATTAAAACCCATTGAATAATATAAACAGAGGTAACGCGCCTTGAGAGGTAACCTAAAAAGCGTGTGAAAAAATTATCGACGCCTGCTTCGACTAAACGATGCATACCATAGAATAACAACATATTGATACCAATCAGATAAAGCACGCCACCAAAGCCAGTATGGAAGAAGTTGTTAAAGTGGTATTCAAAATTCAACGCCATCAATGCACCGCCAATGGCTAATCCAGTTAACCCAATATAAAGGGAGGCATTAAAAATCTTTTGGTGCTCAAAGTTATTCGACTCTAGCCATTTACCAAAAGCGAGACCAAACAAAATAAAACTCATCCAGGGGAATGCCGGGAAATAGACCTGATAGTGGTCACTGAAGAAAAGCCTCCCTAAATAGCCGAAGTTTTCATGTGAATTCCCAAGACCTCGTAATTCACCAGAAACTGCAGCAATAGCCAGTCCCACCCCCAAAATAAGCCAATAGCTGGAAATAAAGTGGCGGATGAAGCCAATAAGAAATAGAGAGATGCCAATCATTTGCAAAATATCGCCAGTGCCAAGCAAATAAAGTAACTGAGAGGTATTAAGTGGTGAGTTCCACCCGTAGGCATTGATAAAACTTTCAGGCATTGTGCCGAAGACGCTGATGGGTACAATAAACTTCAGTGCATTCATCACATAGGCGAAGCCAAGAATTAATAGCCCACGCAGGCAATCGTGCTTTAAT
>CAKMZU010000362.1:3304-3527 GCA_929200485.1 uncultured Gammaproteobacteria bacterium
AAACAGAAAAGCGGCCGTACCTTTACCGATAAAATGAATAACAGACCCTAAAAGTGATTCATTTTGAACGGTTTTATCAGCATACATCCAAAGTGTATGCACGAATATCATTAAGAAGACAGCAAGCCCTCGACCATAATCGACGACCTTAAAACGTTTAGATGGAGATGGTGTAATTATTGGTATTGGACTATCAGTCATTTGGGTTTTCTCATCATTCTTT
>CAKMZU010000363.1 GCA_929200485.1 uncultured Gammaproteobacteria bacterium
TTTTACAAAATCTCTGTATAGCGCATATAAAAATTCAAGCCGGTGGCTCGAATGAACAGCAATTATCCAAGGCATTAGTTGAACTGACAACGAAAGATAAATTTCAGGAATTGCTCTATCCTTTTTTTGATTACGTCAATTGCGCAAAAGCTGAAACATTGACGCAAAGTAACCCAAATATGCAATTGCTTGTTGAATCCGTGTTGTATCGATGGGCAGCTTTTACCCGTAAGTTGACACGCTAAATTGTCACTACAGATAGACAATGAGGCTTAAGTAAAATGAAAACCGAATTACTTTGCATTCTTCCGAGCGGCATGGATAGAAGCGGCTGAATTGATAGGTGACTTATATCCAGCTAAAAAAGCTAATTTGTTAGGTGGGTGAGTGAGTGACCCTTGCATTCATTAAGTTTGGCGCAATAATATTTCACAACTTTCCACTAACAAATATCCCTAATGATTTTTTCACCCTTTTTTAGATAAAATCTACACTAAGGGCTAATAAAATCGACATTCCAAATTTACCGAGGTAATAAGTTGAAACATCAAGAACACATTGTATGCATAAAATCCTCTCATGTTAAGCATCGTGAGCACGGGTTTGTCGAATATGATCTTCAGCTAAAAGATTTGATGCTTGGGCAAAGAGCTGTTTTGGAGGGTGATGATGATTTTAGACAAGTGCTCCCCATCTCGGTATTTACTTGCAATGGTAAAGTTTGGGCTTATGAAAGAACCTCAAAAGGAGGCGAAAGCCGATTACATAATAAAGTGGCAGTAGCTGTTGGCGGTCATTGGGATATGGCTGACATCATTATTAATGAAGGTGTTATCGATCTCGAAGCTTCTCTCAAACAAGCTGTTGACCGAGAGTTAGAAGAAGAGATCAACTTAACATCAAAGATCATTAACACTACTCGTCTACCAAAAATGATTTGTGCAGATACAACAGAGGTAGATAGAGTTCATTTAGGTATGGTTTGGCTACATGAGCTTGACGGGGAGGGTATTGAATCAGCCGAAGATCAGCTCAAGACAATTGGTTTTGTGAGTCCTGAAGAGCTGTTATCTGAACGCTACAATGCTGAAGTTTGGGCTAAAATAATTTGTAATATTTTGAAGGGGATGTAGATCACTGTTGTGATGGTTCTTGATCATGATCAGTAAATACATGGTATGGCTGTCCATCATTCTATCTGATGAAGGACAGCGAAAGTCAGTTGTATACCTGCAAATAAATGTCGGTGGAATTCGACACTGTAAATAATTCTGTAATTTATTGTCATGAGTTATTAAATCAACGACATAAAAATAGGTTCGTGCAATATTCTGCTGGTTGTTATGAGAATCAATAATAAGGTATTATTATATACATTTAGTTTATATAGCTTGCACTATCATGAAGATATTTGCCTTCATTCTTTTAATCTCTTTGCCACATCATTCATTTTCACACGACAATATTTGGCCGTTCCTCTTAGCTGTATTCTTTAATCAAGATATTGATCTTTTCGAAAGTAATGCTGATAAAGAGTCTATAAAAATGTTTGAATTTTATACAGAGGATGTTGGTCGAATTATTAAGATTACCAAACCCGATCTAATTGACGTATCAATTTTGGATGCAGCTTCTTCTTTTGCCAGCAAGACCACCAGAGAATACCACCAATTTTTAAATATTTGTTGGTCAGAAGTCTGAATACATAATAGATAAGTTACTGCATTCCCACACCCCAAGCCCCGCCTAACTTTGATAAGCTGGCGCAGAGCATAAAAAAACCGGAATAATCCGGTCTTTTATATTTCTTAAACTATATTCGCAAAATCGGCTAAAATATTAGCCACCCTGCGTCCAACTCTCACTCAATGCCTCCGCCTGCTCAAGGCAAAGCTCAATCGCTTCAGAGGCTTTATCTGGCGGGTATTTCCACTTGCGTAAGGCTCGTCTAACGAGGTTGCGCAACTTAGCACGCACACTATCACGCACCTGCCAATCAACCGTGGTTGATTTTCTTAGCTGAGCAGTCACATACTTGGCTAGCTCTCTGGGGTTATTATCGCCCAGCTCTTTAACGGCAGATTCGTTTTGGATCAGCGCTCGATAAAATGCGATCTCATCAGGGTTTAACCCTGATTTTCAGCCATTTCGGCATCGTCTGCCATGTCCTTCGCCATTTTGATGAGCTCTTCGATGACCTGGGCGGTTTCAATGGCGCGGTTATGGTATTTACGCAGGGTTTCCAAAATACGGTCGGAGTATTTTTTCTCAGACACCACATCGGTTTTCATACGGGCTTTGACTTCATCTTTGAGCAGCTTTTCGAGCAAATCAACCGCGAGGTTTTTCTCCTCCATATTGGCGCCATCCTCCAAAAACTCAGACGATAGTAAGCCTACGTTTGGTTTTTCAAGGCTAATATTGATAGAAACCTAGGGTAAAAAGGGCTAGCTTTTAAAGATGATCTCGTCTGCTGGATTTATCCTAGTTCATCATAGCAGATGTTGCCGGACTATCCCGTTATTCGGTTTCGATTTCTTTAATCACCTCATCAACAGAAATTAAACCATATTGATTGAGGTTGGAATAAGGCCAATATTTAAATGATCTCTGGATGTTTTTAGTCGGTGAAACAACAGTGTGTAAGTGTAAATGTGATTGGGTTGTGTTCTCCGGGTGGTGAAATCCTTGTACTACTTCATCACAAGGTATGTTTTTTGTCTGTGAAATTTTTTTTGCGTAATATAATCCTTTTTTACCCATATGTTTAACAAGCGGCGCATCATTTTTGGTAAGATGTGATATGTCATCAATATGTCTTCTGGATACTGTTTGTAAATGAACTTTACCTCCAGGGCTGGTATCTTCAAATATTATGACATGCCTGTTTTTATATATTATTTGTTGATTTGGATCATTGTTGATTATATCGCAAAAATCGCATTCGGTGCTCAATGCTTCGGTAGGTTGCTTTTTATTATTATTCTTTATTTTTGAATATCTATTTATATTTTTCTCATTTTTTTCTTTGTCGCTTGTTGTGTAAATGTAAGCAAGTGAGAACAATAAAGCTGACGAAGATCCTACACCTAATATGACCTTGTGTTTATTTGTTAAGGCGCTTGCGTAATTAAGTGAAAATATCATTGAGTAAATTATTACTATTGAATATTTGAATAATCTCATGAATGGCTATTTTAACGGATGTGATTGTAAGTCAGTTATTTAGACAAAATTATGAAAAGATATATTGATAAAAAAATTAATAATTATTAATTTTTTTATGGTAGCTATGAGGTGTGATATTGGTTAGAGGGTAAATTTATCGACTCGTTTATAAAATTAAATATTTTTTATTTTACATATTTATTGAATATATTTATTAATTAGTCAGCCCTGAAATAATTCTAATTCACTGATTTATAAGCCGTTGTTGCTGGTTTTACTGAACGATTTCGACTGAAAAGACTCTAAAAGGTATCATTTTCT
>CAKMZU010000364.1 GCA_929200485.1 uncultured Gammaproteobacteria bacterium
ACAATAACTAATATGACATCTAGATCAGTAATGTGCTCAAAGGGGCTAAAGCTAGATAAAAAAGTCCGCGGAGACCCTTCAATGAAAATAACCATGAAATAGGTGCTAGATAAAATTCCTCCTAATCCTTCGATTCGTGATCTTGTCAATAGGGACGTAGGAGATGTCGATCAGGACGACACTCTCCATTCAACATGCATTGGTCACTTTTCCTGGAAGCGTGGACACAAACTAAATGGTTATAAAGACGGGCCAGTATTGGCAATTGTAAACAAATGGTATTTTGAAGATAAAGATAAAGCAACCACTCCACAGGTTCAATCCACAACAGATGCTCCGCCAACCGTCTTTAAAACCCTATCAGTCACAGAACCAACTCAACAAATGAATAGAAGCAATCTTACGCATCCCTACTCTGCTTCCAGCACAACAGGGCCTGCACAATCTATATTGTTACTCACTGCGCTTTTTTCGATATTAAAATAAATCCGTTTGCCTATTCATTTTTTCAAGGATGAAATTTGAGCATCCTTTCAGGGCATTATTAGTCATTGAGCCAATCTTCATCATTCTTAATGGCTTGCTCTTTCCCTTCAAACGACTCGTCATTCTCAAGCCAATCACCCTCACCACCTAACCAGTCATCGTCATCGTCAAAGTCTGCATCATCTGAAAAGGTATCTTCGATTTGACCATCACTTAATTCATAGTCCATTTGCTGAAGATAGAGATTTCGAATAAAGATATAGGGATCACCCATGATCAAATTCTCTGCTTTAAGCAAATTCGCACGTTTATCAATCGTTCTGACAGCAAATAAGGTATTTCGATTAGCCACGTTATTGACAAAAATGGGATCAAAATAAATATCAACAATAGCGCCAGCACCACTTCGAACGGTATAACCGCCAAAAAACGGGACAACAATATATGGCCCTTCAGGCACCCCCCACACGCCTAAGGTCTGACCAAAATCTTCACTTTCCTGTGGCAGACCCATATCTTTTGCTACATCAAAGACACCAAAAAATCCCAAGGTGACATTAATCCCAATTCGAAGCAATGTGCGGCCTGTTTTTTTAAACTTGCCCTGCAATAAAGAATTTGCACCAGAAGGCACATCAGAAACATTGGAAAAGACCGTAGAAATCCCCTGCTGGGCAAATCCAGGGAAAATGGTATCGTAGCCTACAGCAACCGGCTTTAAAAAATACTTATCCATCGTACGGTTGAATTCGAAAATGGCCCTGTTGAGTTTCTCATAAGGGTCACGCTCTTCAACAGTTTTAACCTCTGCCATCGATAGAAAAGGTACGGATAAAACGATGACGAAAAAAAAGCGCAGCATGAAAAAAAACGGTCGCATCATTAGCTCGACATTATCCCTGTTTGCAATAATAATCATTAGAATAAACGTCTATTGAAAGGCAATCACCTATTGCCATTGCTCTTTGATTTTCTGACACATCTTAGCTAATTCATCGCCCTCAGCTAAAGAAAGCCCTGCTAAAGAAAAGTCCGACATACTGTTGGCAGGAATCAAATGGATATGGGTATGAGGCACTTCAAAGCCTGCAATCATAAAACCTACGCGTTCAGATCCTGTCACTCGCTTGATCGCTTTAGCTGCCTGCTTAGCAACTTTCATTAAATGCTCAGCTACTGTGGTATCAAGGTCATCCCAATAATCCACTTCCTCTCTGGGAATCACTAATAGATGGCCGGGGTTAACCGGTTGAATCGTCATGATGACCACGCAGATATCGTCCTCATAAACAAAATGCCCAGGTATTTCCTTTTGCATGATTTGAGTAAACACACTAGCCATGACACATCCTTTTATTAATCAGAGACTGAACTTCATCATCATTAAAAAACTTTTTCGCCTCGACAATAAGCGAATTTTTACCATTGAGCTTTGCTTTTTTGGCCGCAATAGAAAGGGAAGCATTCTTTATCAAGACCTCAATTAAGGCAAGACCTATTTCACGCTTTTCTGAAGATAGCGCCTTCTCTCCCCATTGATTGAGCAGAAATACAACCAGAGCGTAACGGCATTGATCAAAAGCCAAGCGATTTTGAATAAAAGCCAATCGCTGATGGTTATGGCATTCAAGAATTGACCACCGACCACCATTCATTAACTGCGCCATCAATTCAGCCGGAACTGACTGGTTCTGGGTGAACAGTTGATACAATAGGCTCGAATGAAACACGGCTTGCCAGCGAGTTAATAAGGGTTGACTCTGCGTCTTTAACGGGCGCACCAGAATCCCGCTAAATAATCCCGTCGCGTTATTTTGTTTGACCCCAAGCTTCACAAAGTGAAAGGCATTTTTTTGCCAAAAAGACACCAACGCTGCTTCCAGGGAAAAGCTGGTGCTTAAAAAATCACTCTGCACTTCATCACTTCGCGCAATAAAATCCAGCATCTGGGATCCAAGACCTTCGCGCCTGAAATTAGCATGAACCGCAATGCGTGAGATTCGAAGATAAGTCGCTTCAAGTGATCCTTCACAGGCCGTATGATGTAAAGCCTGAGCCGTTAAATGACCGCGAACTCGCCTTGGGCTTTGTGTTAATTCAATAATGTGTTTTGAATCGAACCCACCCTCGGCAAACAACATCACAACACCAATAACAAAACCTTCCTGTTCACAAATAACAAGCGTTAAGCCTGGATGATCTAACAGTATCCGTAGATCATCGCATCGCGTTTGATAATGCGCCTCAACCAACAACCCGTACACTTGCTTTAAAACAAAAGGGTTTTCTATAAGTTCTGCCTGATCAAGCCATCGAATGCGTTTCTCTCCCTCTGGTATCGCAACCCTTTCCGGCTGTTTAAGCAACAACAAATCAGCCATCACGCGCTCTAGCGGATCGTTCGGTGCAAAGCGGATAGGTTCTTCAAGCAAATGTTTAGCGAAGTGCCTGAAATGGCGCTTTAAAAATGGCTCAAATCGAATGGCAAAACCCTGACCATGCCCTTCATAGCCTTCTGTGGTCGTTGCAAACAGAATTTTTGGATAAGTTCCAACAAGGCCCATTAGCAAACTCACAGGAATCGCAGCTGCTTCATCCACTACCAGCAGATCAAGGGGTGGTTTTTCATTGATCAGTTTATCGACAGGAAAAAAGTATTGATTAAACAAGCGATCTTTTGGTTCATTCACCCCTCGAGCCAACTCATCAAAAATAACCCCCGAGGCGCTCTGACTTAAGGCACAAATGCCAATAAGTTTATCTGAATTATTTAAAAAACCGGAAAGCGCAAGGCCAATTGCCGTGGATTTCCCTCGACCACGTGCAGCTGAAATAACGATAGACTCACGGCGATCACGCTCAATAAATCGTTCTATTTCTTCAATGAGCCTTGCCTGTTCACTGCCAGAAAATGGCGAGGGTGATGATGATTCCCATGCGGGAAAATCGACACGGCCATCTGTCACTCGAATAACAGTGGCATCTTGC
>CAKMZU010000365.1:0-629 GCA_929200485.1 uncultured Gammaproteobacteria bacterium
AAAACCTTGAAATTCAGCGCAGAATCTCAAAATCAATTATTAGAGGTGCCCTTAATAAATTATTGAAAATGTGCCCCCCTCGATTCAAGCAATAAAAGAGAGGGGTTGTCGTTAGGTTTTGCTCAATCGGGATGGATTAGCTAAAAGGGGAGCGACTCTGGGTTGTAATTGCACATATAATGGTGTGCTTTTCGCAAAGGTTCTTCATTTTTTCCATTCGGACCTTGAAGATATAACCCTTGCAATTGACGGTAGTCATACAATGCGCACCCAAAAAAATATGACGGGTTTTCAATATGATCTAACTTCTCAGAATTGGATTGTACATTAGTGAAGTTGAAAACAGCTGTTCCCGGAGTTTGCTTGAGTTCAAGCTCGCTTAGTGGTTTTACGCCTTCAGGATTTTTGTTGAGGAACACAAATTGTAAAAAATCTGTGCCAGTAACATCAAGATTAAGTTTTGGCTCGGTATAGCCTATTCTGCACGAAGCATGTCGAACCTCAACAGAAGAAACAGGCTCAGGCGGATACACAAATAGTCTATATTCTGGTTTACATTCAGCAAACTTATGAAGACTTATTACAAGCTTTTTGATAATTCCATTTTCTTCTTCTTTTATACACTCAAA
>CAKMZU010000365.1:639-3451 GCA_929200485.1 uncultured Gammaproteobacteria bacterium
AACCAAGCTTTCGGGTCAGAGGGTTCATGTTCACAATCTGCTAATTCTATTTTAAATTCTTTTGTATCGGGTGTATCGGGTTTCAAAATTGAAACATGTAATTGTCCTCCCTCTACCAATTCACCTTCATCGCCTTTTATGACTACACCAATACCACTTAAAGCCTGTGTCGATAAAAAAAAATAAAGTATATTAAAGACTTAATCATTCTGATCACCTTAATCGAGGATATATGAGAGTTTACAAACTTCAAATTGACGATTAGAAACTTGCAAATGTATTGAGTATCTTTAATTAAAAAAGTTTTAAACGAGATGAATAAATTACGGAGTGCGCATAGAAATAGCCAATAACTGGAAATTATCGGCTTGAGCTAATACCAGTAGAATACGCTCAAACATCCAAAAGAAAAGTCACAGGTCCATCATTAACCAGACTTACTTGCATATCAGCAGCAAACTCTCCACTTCGAACCAAATCATGAGAATAATATTTTTTGGCGTAGGCTATCGCTTCATCATACAAGGATTCTGCCATTGCCGGAGGGGCAGCTGGCGTAAAGCTCGGGCGCAACCCTTTATGAGTATCGGCCTGCAAAGTGAATTGTGAGACTAGGAGTAACCCACCTTGAATGTCTTTTAACGACAAGTTCATCTTGTCATCAGCATCACTAAATACTCGATATTTCACGATTTTTTCAATTAATTTGTGCGTTTTCGGTACATCTCCATCACGGCCAACACCTAAAAATACCAATAAACCCTGATCGATCTCTCCAACGGTTTTCCCATCCACACTTACATTGGCTTTTGTTACTCGTTGCAACAGTGCACGCACAGTCTCTCCTCACACGCTAAAGCTAATAAAAGTTATGTTAAGAATTTTACAAGCAAAAAAATAGCGCCGTTTGGCGCTATTTGCATCACTTAAGCCTATTTATTTCGGCTCATACGTTTACGTTCATTTTCAGTCAAATACTTCTTACGTAAACGAATGCTTTGAGGCGTTACCTCAACCAGCTCATCATCTTCAATGAACTCAAGCGCCTGCTCAAGTGTATGGGTGATGGGCGGTGTTAACGTTAACGCTTCATCTGTACCTGATGCACGAACATTCGTTAACTGCTTACCCTTACAGGGGTTCACGGCCAAATCATTATCGCGTGAATGCAAGCCAACGATTTGCCCTTCGTAAACATCAACTGCATGACCTAAAAACATTCGGCCACGACTTTGCAAATTAAACAAAGAGAACGCCGCTGTCTTGCTAGTGACCATAGAAACCATCACACCGTTTTGACGTGAAATAACTTGGCTATCGGTTGCAGGGCCATAATGATCAAATACCGATGTCATGATACCTGAACCTGAAGTTAAGGTTAAAAATAAACCTCTAAATCCAATCAAACCACGAGAAGGCACGATAAATTCCATTTTGACACGGCCTTTACCATCAGGTTCCATATTATTCATAATGGCTTTACGCAATCCAAGCTCTTCCATCACCTTACCCTGGTGCTGCTCTTCAATATCAACCATCATAGATTCAAATGGCTCATGCATTACACCGTCAACTTCTTTTTGAATAACCTCAGGACGGGAGACACCCATCTCAAAACCTTCACGGCGCATGGTTTCGATTAATACCGACAAATGTAATTCACCGCGACCTGAGACAATAAATTTATCCGCACTATCGCCTTGCTTTACACGCAACGCAACATTGTGAATCAATTCTTGCTCTAAACGATCTTTGATATTTCTTGATGTAACCAGTTTGCCTTCAAGCCCAGCAAAAGGTGAGTTGTTAACCATAAATGTCATACTGACGGTTGGCTCATCAACGCTCAATGGTAGCAGTTCTTCGACATTTTCGATATCACAAAGGGTATCTGAAATACCCAAGCTTTCAATACCCGTCACACACACAATATCACCGGCGGTTGCAAGTTCAGTTTCAATCCGTTCAAGGCCTAAATAGCCCATAACGGTTTGCACTTTACCTTTGCGTTCGTTGCCGTCTTTATCAACAACCATCACTGATTGATTTGGCTTAAGTGAGCCACGACTAATACGCCCTACACCAATAACACCCACATAACTGTTGTAATCCAATGCGGAGATTTGCATTTGAAATGGGCCATCCACATCAACATCCGGCGCAGGCACTTCATCAACAATCATTTGAAATAATGGCGTCATATCATCCGCCATGTTGTCTGGGTCATCCCCTGCAATACCATTAAGCGCAGATGCGTAAATCACTGGGAAGTCTAGCTGTTCTTCTGTCGCCCCCAAGCGGTCAAATAAATCAAACACCTGATCAAGCACCCAATCAGGACGAGCACCTGGGCGGTCGACTTTGTTGATGACAACAATGGGACGCAACCCTTGCTCAAACGCCTTTTGCGTAACAAAACGGGTTTGCGGCATAGGGCCATCTTGCGCATCAACCAACAAACAAACACAGTCAACCATGGACATAACTCGCTCAACCTCACCACCAAAGTCGGCGTGTCCCGGGGTGTCCACAATATTTATCGCATAGTCTTGCCATTTGATCGCAGTATTTTTCGCAAGGATGGTAATACCTCGCTCTTTTTCCTGATCATTGGAATCCATAATTCGCTCAGTGCCTTGGTCTTTTCTATCCAAAGTCCCTGACTGAGATAATAACTGGTCCACTAGCGTGGTCTTTCCGTGGTCAACATGCGCAAAAACCGCAATATTTCGGCGTTTTTCGATCAAAATGGGTCCTGCTTTAAAATTCGGGTAAAAAATGCGCGGCTATTGTAACCGACCTGACGACTAAA
>CAKMZU010000366.1 GCA_929200485.1 uncultured Gammaproteobacteria bacterium
TGGCAAAGCGCTGTCTGCAAAAAGCGGTAACTTTTTATCTTCTGCTTCCCTTATTAATTTTTTTACTGATTACTACTCAATCAGGTTTAGCTGTATTACCTAAAACACAGACGATCAGACAAGCAGACTTAAAACTAGCTGACCAGAAGGCAATCAAAGACAATCCTGCCCTAGATATAAAACAAGAAGCTATCTATCCAGAATTACGAGAAGCACTACAAGGGCTATCTACAAACTTTAGTCATTTTTTCTACAGGGAGACTGACAAAGGGGACATTGCAACCAAAGAATACACAAATCACGACAATGAAGACTCAAACCCTAAAGCATCAGCAGATCGACACTGCATAAAACTCAATGGACAAATGGATCCGCCACTGGAGAAACAACCCTATAAACATGAGGATAGTAATGCCGAAATAACTCTGGGAGCTAGCTCCGCATCACCGACAACAAACAAACTCGGTGATTATTTTAACCTGAAAGCACTTGGCAAAGAACATTATGAAAAACTGAAACTCGTAGGCGAATATGAAGTTGTGCTAAAGCAATTTGAACTTAAGGATTGGGATTACATGGACAACTCATCCTTTTTTGGTGCTTGCATCTGCCGAAAAAAAAACACTTACCGAACAAGAATAGTCGACATTCAATCCTTTTTTGACAACCACTGCCCAGTGCATATTGTGAAGGATGATCAAAATCAACTATATGTAAGATTGTTCCATGGCACAAATTTATACAGTATTGATTCGCTTAGTACAAATGGCATTCAAGCATGGGGGAATGGTCAGTTGGGCCGGGGCTTTTATTTGTCATCAAATTTTCTTCTTGCAAATCTATTTGCCTATATCAAAGCAACTAATTATGGTAAGGCTAGCAAAAAAGCTCCTGGCATGATCATTGAAACATGGGTACCCTTTGACCTTAAGGCTAAACAGGTGCCTGTGCACAACCACTCAGATAATGATGAAAGTATTTATGCACCAATAGAACAAGAGCCGAATACCCTATATAAATTTGTTTTCAGAGATGGAGTTTTGCATAAATTGAAGACTCCACGTGCTTATATCACTAAATACTGAGTATCTCTTGCCGCCTTTATTAACTAACACGAGTTACGGGTAAGAAAATAAACACAATACCTGTAAAACCGCTCGATCGGGAGTATTTTATCAGGTATTCGTTTTTAAGCTTACGGCACAACTCAGATTAAGTGGGTAACTCCTTCATCAATGGACAAACACGCTTTGCCTCGATAATGCTCTGAAGCAAGAGAAACTTGATAACAACGTTCGCTGGAATCTTCATTTGCATTATGTTGTTTAAAATCTGAAAAGAACGCTTCTGGCGCGTCACTCAAGGGGAGATAAAGATGCTCTCTTGTTTCCATGGCACCGTTTAAAAAACTGGTCGCTAAAGTAACCTTTCTGGCTGTTTGATCGATAGGCAAATCAACAAAGATAGGCTTTGGATAATCGCCCGGCATACTATGAATTTTTTCCAAAGATATATCTCTCAGCTTTAAATCCTCTTTGGTAAACACATGCACGGTATCATTAACAACTATCTGGGCCAGTGGACGCTGCTTTTCCACTACCCAAAGACCAATGGCAAGGCAAGCCACCTGAAAAGCCGCAATCACTGCCAAATCCATTTTTAAAGATTTTTTTGCACGATTAAATACAATCAGGGTTAAAAGTGGACCTAAAACCAAGTCTACCCCAGCCATCAAGGTTAGACCTTCCACTCCACCGACTTTTAAAAAAGCGCCCGGAAACCAAACAAAATAAAACAACCCTAAAATTGCCGCAAAAATGGCTGCACTGATCAGTAGATGTATCCCGAAAGCAGTAAATCGATTATTTGGCATGGATATTAGCATGATGACCTCCTAAAAAGGTGACACCCTATGAGGGATTAAGATCAAGATAAAGCCAGCAAACAAGAAGTTTTGACGAAATTCAAAAAGAATCAGGTGATTTGTTACCTATGACTGCGAAAGGTAAACACTTAATCAACGGATTTATTATTATAAGTTTCAAAGTGTATTAACGGTGTCAGATCATCCCTCGAAAGCCAACCCATTTTTTCAAGTTCAGGCTTCTCATCGAAGTGACTCACATACCCCAAACACAAGTAAGCAACGGGCGTAACATGATCAGGAATGTTCAAAATTCTCTTTAAGGCTTCAAGATGTATGATACTCACCCAGCCGACACCAATATTTTCAGCGCGAGCAGCAAGCCACAGATTTTGTACAGCGCAAACCGTACTGTAGATATCCATATCACTTTGATGCGTCCTCCCTAAAACTACAGGCCCATTTCTTGTCCGGTCACAGGTAATACACAAATTCACCGGCGCTTCAAAAATACCTTGCAGCTTGAGCCGTTGATACAATGCTTTACGATCACCTTCAAATTGCTCGACTGCTTCCTGATTTGCGATATCAAAGGCCTGTTTAATTTCGGACTTAACCTTCTGGCTTTTAATGACAATAAAATCCCAAGGCTGCGAAAAGCCTACACTCGGTGCATGATGCGCTGCATCAAGCAATCGCATTAACACATCATCTTCAATTGGCTTTGAGATGAACTGACTTCTCACATCCCGGCGGGAATAGATAGTTTTGTAGACAGCTTCACGCTCTTGACCTGTTATTGTTGTCATTTCGGGGGCTCTTGGCTATTAAGTTACTCGAAATAAAACTCAATATAGTTGTTGTGTTATATGGTTTTATTAATGCTAAGAATTCAAGAAATACAAACAGAAATAAAACAGCAGGAACGAGATTTAACTGGATTGAATAGACAAATATTCAATCAATATGAAACGCAGCTTACCTTAAACTTATAAAAAACTCAAAAAAGCAAGAAAAGCGAAATAAAAAAACTGATGAGCCAAGCTATCAGTAACGAATAATGACGCAAAATAATCATAATTTTTCATTCAAAAACAAGATAATAACACTGGAAAGTTCCTAGATGGACAATGTAGACATCAATAACAATCGATCGTTAATCGTTTTTTACTGCTATTTTCGCGTTATTTTAGCAACACTGTTGTTTGTCATTGCTGTGGTCGACAATGGTATTGGCATATCTGGAGACTTTGATTCCTCTCTTCTGTTCAAAGTGTTACCAGCTTTCAAAGAAAATTTGATGTACCACGCAGCTGGCTCCTCTTTTCTATTGGTTATGACATTCTGACCACACTGGTTCTGATCCATATTAGCGGCGGCTTGGCGAATGGCTTCGCAATATTATTAATCACACCCATCTGTATCGCTGCTATTTTCTTTCATGGCTCTGTAGCTACTGGATTTGCTGCGGTTGTCAGCCTCGGCTTACTTGGGATTAGTGTTTTTTATGATATCGTCATCAATGACAACAACAATCACATTGTTCCCGCTGGAATGTTTGGCATTATCTTTTTCG
>CAKMZU010000367.1:0-461 GCA_929200485.1 uncultured Gammaproteobacteria bacterium
GAAAAAGGAGTGTATCAAAGAAAATTATCATGTATTGGTAGATTCTAGAAAAATCGCGACTTTTTGGGGAGATCAAGATGCTATATTCTCTAGCCAAAATTGGATAGGCCTAAGCTGGGCTCCTAGTCCTGACCTTAAAGCATGCCTGCTTCTCCCTAAAATTATAGAAAAAGCAGGAGAAATATTTGGCAGTTCTAAATAAAAAGGTAGATTGCCAGATTCAAACAAAAAATTCAGTATTTCAATTACGCACTTTCATAGCAAAATACTGGAATAAATTTAAAAGGTACAGCTGCTGCCTGAAAACACTAACAGACTGAAGACCTAAACATAACGTCGTATTTATAACACCCCTTTAAAAACGACGTTCAATGTGCCGATAAATCAGGATTATCCTATTAACGTTTGAGAGCTTTCGACCTTCCCGTCGAGTAATGGATAGACTAAAGGTTGACTATAGT
>CAKMZU010000367.1:471-3359 GCA_929200485.1 uncultured Gammaproteobacteria bacterium
ACCTGCGAGCGCTCGGTTGCGCCTTTTATCGCTGAGTCAGGCACCCCCTTGGCCATTAATTTATCTGGATGATTTTCACTCATCAGCTTTCTATAGGCTTTTTTAAGATCTTTATCAGAAACTGAGGATTCAACGCCTAACACTTTATAGGCATCCAACAATTGATCTTTTGGCGATACACCGCCAAAACCTCCTCCGGCCGAATAGCCTTGGAATTTCTGCTGTGATTTCAACAGGTTTAAAATTTGTTGGAAAACAAACGCAGGCAGCCCAATACCTGAGGCAATTTTTAATAATTTTTGCTCTTCATCAACCCGTAATTGACCATCTACCATGGCAAGGCTTATCAGCGTTTCTAGAAGCACTTGTTTTAAACGTGCCTTGCCTCTTGTTACCTGCATAAATTCTTTTAGCAAATCCCGATAGTCGTTATTCGGATCAGCGCCTTCTTTAAACCAGGCGATAGCTTGTTCTCGACCCTTACTATCCAAGCCCCAGTCTTTAATAACCCTTTCTGTATGCGCAATTTCTGCTTCACTAATTCGCCCATCCGCTTTAGCAACATCTCCCAAAGCCGTAAATAATACACGCATAAAAATGGCTTTTATTTGCTCCGGGTTAGCCCCTCTTAAGTTATCACCCGTGACACCACTGACTGCGCGATCAAAAAACCAACCGGCGAGAAAACCAATCGCCGCGCCCAAAAATCTGCCCACAGCAAAGCCAATAATGACTCCAAGTAATCGTCCCCAAAAGAACATAAACGACCTTAAAAAAGAAAAAGAATGAACAAAACGGCTAAGCTAGAAAGACAATGGCTTACCAACCAAGCTGCGCCTTAATAAAAGGAATGGTAATTTTTCGGCCAGCTTCCAGCGATGCCAGATCTAACTGGTCAACCACTGTCATTAGCGCTTTTAAATCCCGACCGCTGCGCTGAATAATAAAAGTTGCGCATTGATCCGTCAAACGCATGCCGCGCTGTTTGGCACGAAGCTGCAACAGCTGAATTTTATCTTCATCACTTAGCGAAGGCAGATGAAGACTAAGACAAGCGGCAAGTCGGGATTTCAAGTCTAAAAGGGTAAATTCAGTATGATGAACCGGCTGATTTAAGCTAAAGATAAGCGGCTTGCCTTCTTCTTTACGCAAATTATAGAGATAAAAGAACATCGCCTGCCAGCGTGCATCTGCCTTGATAGCATCAATATCATCCACACAAACCCAATAATAGCCTGACAACTGGGGCAGCAAGACATCGGGATCAAAATTCATCAACTCTTTAATGGGTAGATAAAGAGACGTCATCCCAAGTTGATGGGCGTAAAGACAGCTTGCCTTGAGAATATGGGATTTCCCCGAGCCTGAATTGCCTGTGAGCGTTATAAAATCCGATTTTTTTTGATAAATAGCAGTTTGCAGGCTGCCAATAATCCACTGCTGAGGCTTTGATGCAAAAAACGTATCAAAGGAGACTTCTGCATCTGTGGCTAAATCAAATACCTGCTGTTGCATCACCGCTCTATTTTCCTGCCAATAACTTAATTTATTCCAATAAAACCTATTTTTTCCAATAGAGATAATGACGATATTGATCTGGCTGATTTAATTCCAAAGGCAACTTGCCCCCTTGTTCCAGAATCGATAAAAACTTATCAAAGTCCGTATTCAATGAAACCGCCACATTCATCCGACTATCTTCAACCTGAGTAACCACCACGCCACTCACGACATTTAGCTCTTCAAGGTATTTAACCACTTTGGTGTAATCAGAGTAGTCAACCACATTAGCAATGGAGAGTACAAATTCGTTCTGCCCATAGTGTAAATTCATCGCGGCTCGGCTCGAGTAATGCCTACCCAGCCAGGCAAAGGCATTATCAAGCGACTCATCCAGTGAACCTGCAATTCCGGCTCCTCTGTATTGTTCTTCTCCTTCGAGTAAAAACCAGTCAGCATCAATAGTATTGAAAGCCAGAGATTTCAATCGAATAACAAAAATAGCATCTTGCGATTGACCGTAAGTCGCTGATTCAATTTTTGCAATATCCTGTTGCCAGAGACTTGCTATATTCACTTTTCTTATGACATAGCGGTTCGGAAATAATGGCGCCAGACCAAAACGGTCGGCATCACGGGCTATTTCCGCCTCCATTCCCGGCTTGTCATTCAATAAAGATAACTTCCCACCTTGATCAATGACGACAAATATTAACGGCTCTGGTCGATTCGGGGGCCAAAATGGCAAACGGGCAATTTTAATGATATCCGTGATGTATTTTTCAGGAAAGCTCACCTGCAGATATTGACGGGTTTCACCGTTTACCTGACTTGAAATGTACTGGTATTCCCTAACCCACCGTGCCGCCTGCGACAGATCTGTTGCCAGTGCAGAGTTCGAGCGAATCGCATCCTCTGTTTGTCCGGAAGCTTTCGCTAATACTTGAATCAACGCCGCTTTTGCCCCGACTTTATAATTCTCAGTTTCTCCTGAGGTGACAGGTACTTGGGCTTGAAAAATATCAACATGCTTTTTGGCAAAAAGAGAAGAGCTGGTAACAAGACAAAAGAAAAAGACACAATAATAAAGGTATCGAAAAGAAACGAATTGAAAAACGGCTTTCTGAAACGCTAGCTTCTGAAGCGCTGATTCCTGAAGATCTGGTTTCTGAAAGACCGTTTTTTGAAACATTGATAATCGCAAAATGGTTACTCATAAAACAACGTCTGATAAGTTACGCTATTTTAGGCAGTCTTGTAGCAAGATTCACCCATAATTGTTAAAATTACCTGTTTTTTTTGTATCCATTTTCATTAATTTACGGTTCAAGCCCTAAATTTCCAAAGAACGACTAAGAGCTATTTAAAAAGCTATGACTGATCAATCG
>CAKMZU010000368.1:0-814 GCA_929200485.1 uncultured Gammaproteobacteria bacterium
CTGCACCATCATGCACCTCACCAATTTTATGACTTAGACCAGTATAGAAGAGTACACGCTCAGTTGTCGTGGTTTTACCTGCATCAACGTGAGCACAAATACCGATATTACGATATCGGTTAATAGGGGTTTGACGTGCCATCTATCTGACTCCTTACTGTCTTTAGAAACGGAAGTGCGAGAATGCTTTATTGGCTTCAGCCATACGATGCACATCTTCACGCTTTTTCACTGCATTTCCCTTTCCTTGCGAGGCATCAATTAACTCGCCCGCCAAGCGTTGCTTCATAGACTTCTCACCGCGACCACGCGAATATTCAACAATCCAACGCATTGATAACGCTGTTCGACGCGACGGACGAACTTCAACTGGTACTTGATAAGTAGCGCCACCAACACGGCGTGACTTAACCTCAACCTTAGGCGAAACATTCTCAAGCGCTTCATCAAACACCTGCAAAGGGTCACCACCCAACTTTTCTTCAACGATATCTAAAGCACCATAAACAATGCTTTCAGCAACGGATTTTTTACCACTAACCATTACATGGTTCATAAATTTAGCCAGTGTGGTATTCCCATATTTGGGATCTGGCAGAACTTCGCGTTTTGCGACAACTCGTCTTCTTGGCATGATTTCACCTTCTCTTCAGGCCTACCCAGGACATTTGCCTGGCCTTACTGTCAGATTGACGTAAACCTTCTTAAATTAAATTATTATCCTGATCAATTAAGACTTAGGACGCTTAGTGCCGTACTTAGAACGACCCTGCTTTCTATCATTAACACCTTGGGTATCAAGTGTACCGCGAAC
>CAKMZU010000368.1:824-3352 GCA_929200485.1 uncultured Gammaproteobacteria bacterium
CCCCCGGCAAGTCTTTTACACGACCGCCACGAATAAGAACAACACTATGCTCTTGCAGGTTATGACCTTCACCGCCAATATAGGAAGACACTTCATAACCATTCGTTAAACGAACACGACATACCTTACGCAATGCAGAGTTTGGCTTCTTTGGTGTCGTTGTATATACACGAGTACACACACCACGACGCTGAGGACAACCTTGTAATGCTCTTACATCACTAGCGACAGCTTTGCGCTTTCTCGGCTTACGGACCAATTGATTGATCGTTGCCATTATCTACTCCAATTGTTTATGTTTCTACTGACAGGCAAGCAACAGCCTCCCAGCCTAAAATTAAGGAAGCGAATAATATAGCTCACTTCCTGATCAGTCAAGACAATGCTTGACTAATTCTTTTGCAGAAAGCGAACGGCCTATTCGCCAGCCCCCTCTGCAAATGCTTCAGCTAATGCTGCTTCAACATCACTCGCTGATACCATGCTTTCTTCTTGATCGCGCTTATCTTTTCGTTGCTGATGATAAGCAAGACCTGTACCCGCAGGAATGAGACGACCGACGACAACGTTCTCTTTAAGTCCACGCAAGTAATCACGCTTGCCATGTACTGCTGCCTCTGTAAGAACCCGAGTTGTTTCCTGGAAAGATGCCGCTGAGATAAAGCTTTCAGTTGCAAGTGAAGCTTTTGTAATACCCAATAACAAACGCTCAAAACGCGCAGGTACCTTGCCTTCCTTTTCAAGCTTCTCATTTTCCTCAACAACGCGAGACAGCTCTATTTGCTCACCTTTGATGAAGCTGGAATCACCCACCTGAGCAATCTCAGTCTTACGTAACATCTGACGAATGATAACCTCAATGTGCTTATCGTTAATTTTTACACCTTGAAGACGGTAAACGTCCTGCACTTCATTAACGATATAGTTAGCAAGAGCAACTACACCTTTTAAGCGAAGAATATCGTGTGGATTTGATGGCCCTTCGGATACCACTTCACCCTTTTCAACAGTCTCACCTTCAAATACCGAGAAGTTACGCCATTTAGGTATCAAGGCTTCATAATGGTCTTTACCATCTGGCAATACTGTTCCTTCTGGCGGCGTAATCACTAAGCGGCGCTTGCCTTTAGTTTCCTTACCCCAACTAACAGTACCGGTAATTTCGGCTAATATAGCAGACTCTTTTGGCTTTCTTGCTTCAAACAAATCAGCAACTCGTGGGAGACCACCAGTAATATCTCTTGTCTTCGAGCCCTCTTGTGGAATACGTGCCAGTGCATCACCAACTTGCACCTCATCACCATCAGTCATTCCGATAATGGCATTGGCCGGCAAGAAATAATGTGCGGGCAAGTTAGTGCCTGCCAAGCAAAGCTCGTTACCTTCAGCATCGACCAAAGTGATAGCGGGCTTAACATCTTTACCTGCTGCAGGGCGCTCATTCGGATCGATAACACGGATGTTAGTTAGACCTGTTAGCTCATCTGTCTGACGAGTAACAGAAATGCCTTCATCCATACCACTGAATCTAACCTTACCGGCCACTTCAGTAATAATTGGATGCATATGTGGATCCCAATTAGCCGCTATGCTACCTGCAGAAATTTCCTGACCATCTTTGAAGTTGATGGTTGTACCATAAACTAACTTATAGCGTTCACGCTCACGACCTGATTTATCAACAACCGATAGTTCACCAGAACGCGATGTAGCAACCAATTTTCCGTCAACTTTCTCGACAACCTTAACGTTGTGTAAGCGGATAGAACCATCATGTTTAACTTGAATATTATCGTCAGCAGTCGCTCTTGATGCCGCACCACCTATATGAAAAGTACGCATGGTCAACTGAGTTCCGGGCTCTCCGATTGATTGCGCTGCAATAACGCCAGTGGCTTCACCGATGTTTACTTCATGACCACGCGCCAAATCACGACCATAACATTTCGCACAAACACCATGTTTCAATTCACAGGTGATCGTTGAGCGAACTTCAATCTCATCAATCGCTAAATTATCAAGGCGAGCAACCCATTCCTCATCTAGCAATGTGCCTTCAGGGATAGCCACTTCAGTATCACTGCCAGGCTTCATCACATCTTTAAGAACAGTTCGACCCAATACTCGACCACCTAATGTTTCGATGATGTCTCCACCCTCAATGATTGGCGTCATAGCGATGCCTTGATCAGTACCGCAATCTCTTTCTGTGATTACCACATCTTGCGCCACGTCAACCAAACGTCGGGTTAAGTAACCTGAATTAGCCGTCTTAAGAGCGGTGTCAGCCAAACCTTTACGAGCACCGTGAGTTGAAATGAAGTATTGAGATACACTCAAACCCTCACGAAAGTTAGAGGTAATTGGCGTTTCAATGATCGAGCCATCTGGCTTCGCCATCAATCCACGCATACCTGCTAACTGACGAATCTGTGCTGGAGAACCCCTTGCACCAGAATCTGCATAGATATAGACCGAATTAAAAGAGGCTTGCTTTTCGTCTTTACCCTCTTTGTCTGTAACGGTTT
>CAKMZU010000369.1:0-1046 GCA_929200485.1 uncultured Gammaproteobacteria bacterium
AAGGTGCCCCGCTGACCCCGCTATTACATCACGCCTTATTTTTTAACCCCGACATCAATCGATGCATTGTTAATATTGGTGGTATGGCCAACATAACTACTGTTTCAAATGCATCTCCGCATACAGGTTTCGATCCAGGCCCAGGAAACATCCTTATTGATTATTGGGCCCAACTCCACACCCACAAAGCCTTTGATGCAAAAGGTCAATGGGCAAGCTCAGGCAATATTATCAAGCCATTAGTTAAAGAGATGCTGAAAGATAGTTATTTTTCATTGACCGGACCAAAATCAACGGGTAGGGAATATTTCAATACCAAGTGGCTGGACCAATTCAATCTGAGCCAATACAAGCCTGTTGATGTTATGGCGACTTTAACGGAACTTACCGCTAAAACCATTGCTGACTGCATACCAAACGACACTGACGAAGTTTATGTTTGTGGAGGAGGCGCGCACAATACTTTTTTAATGGAACGCCTTCATATCAACACAGGCAAAGACGTCAACTCAACCACAGCAATAGGCATTAACCCAGACTACGTGGAGGCAGTGACTTTCGCGTGGCTGGCCTACAGAAGAATAAACAACCTGCCCGGCAATTCAGTTCCATCAACCGGAGCACGTGCCGAAAGAGTATTAGGGGCAATTTACCAATAACAATTCGTAAAAGAACTCTTTTATATAGAAGCCAACGCAAGCTATTTATTTAAAGGACTTTCACTGTTTCTTATGGAAAAAAAGCGATTGATCATCGCTCTTTAATATAGAGATTGGAAAGGATTAGATAGAGAAAGACGCGCCACAACCACAGGTTGTTTCTGCATTAGGGTTATTCACGATAAATTTTGAGCCTTCCAGGCCTTCGGTATAATCAACCGTAGCCCCAACAAGGTATTGATAGCTCATTGAGTCTACTAACATAACCACTTCAGCGTTTGGAATTTCAATATCGTCATCATTAACTTCTTCATCGAAAGTAAAACCGTATTGAAAGCCAGAACAGCCGCCACCGGTAATATAAACTCGAAGTTTTAAATTCGGGTT
>CAKMZU010000369.1:1056-3345 GCA_929200485.1 uncultured Gammaproteobacteria bacterium
ATAATGGCTTTTAGACACTGCTGCCAGGGATTACTTGGCAATTAATTAACTGCCGCAACCTCTTTTTCAGCTTTTGCTGACTTAACTTCCTGATTTTTTGGTGCTATTTTTTTTATTGCATTCTCTTCATGAACAAGATTGCCATTGACCTGAGCACCTTTCATCATTTCAATAGTGCTGTAATGTACATTCCCCTTAACATGTGCCTTTGCAGCCAACTCTAAGGTTTCAGAGTAAACTTTGCCTGTGACATTGCCATTGATAACAACACGTTGCACATGAATATCACCTTCAACATTCCCTGACTCCTGAATGCGAATGTGGGCATCGCAACCTTCTGCTGCAGAAATATTTCCTAAAATCGACCCTTCAACTTCCAAAAGCCCAGAGAATTGAACATCGCCTGTTATTTGCGTGTCGTTTGCAATCAAGGTAGTCAAGTTACCCCTTTTTGGGGAAGATGATTTATTAGCCCCTTGAGAAACCGGATTGGTAAAAGATGTAGGCAGTGACTTTTCTTCTGATTTAATCTTAGATTCTTTTTTAAACACAACTATTTCTCCGAAACCAACTTGATGGAAGTATTCCATTTAAAAGGCTTTTTAGTTAAATCTGCGGAAAGGGCTAACTTTTCCGGATGAAAACCATCGGGCAACACTAATCGCTGCTCAATGGTGTCGAAATATTTGAAAGAAAGCTTACTGCTAAATGACTCACCTGTCGGTAACAGGTCCCCTATGGCATAAGTTTTTTGCTTTTTATCGATATTAATAAAAGTAAGATGCAGTTTATTGGTTTGCGTGCTGAAATAATGCTCATAAAGCGATAGCCCCTTTTTGTTCTCATCAGGGGACATGATTAATTTGTAAAAATCTAACTGTCTTTGTAGAGCAAGGGATTGCTGAGATGCATTATCAAGTGATTCTCTTAGCTGAATATAAGCCTGCTCTTTAACTATTATTTGCCCCTGTAGGCTGGCCAGCTCAGAAAGCAATGCTTCATTAGCCGACTCTAATTTAGCGTTGTAAGTTATCAAAGCCTGCTTATCTTTATTTAAAACAAAGGCATTGGCAATCAAAGCCAATACCACAGAGATTGACAACACAACCCCTAGTATTAAATAAGACTTCGATAATTTCATCAACACACTCTATAACGCGATTCGCTATCAGGATTATTCTCTATGGTGCAACCGAAGGCAAATGAAGCCCTTTAGATTCATTAAAGCCACACATGATATTCATAATTTGAATCGCCTGACCAGATGCCCCTTTGACCAGATTGTCTATAGCACTGACAACTACCACTTTATTTCTATCCAACGGCTTTTCAATGCCGATACGGCAGAAATTACTGCCTCTTACATTTTGAAGCGACGGCAATTGCCCTTTAGATAGCACATCGACAAAAGGTTCGTTAGAAAAACGCTCATCATAAAGATTAACTAACTCGTCAAGGGTTTGATTTCCTTTAAGAGTGGCATATAAGGTTGAAACAATACCCCTAGTCGCTGGCAACAAGTGAGGAACAAAGGTTAGATTAATTTCCTCACTTTCTCCTGAAGCTATAGCCTGTAAACCTTGCTCAGTCTCCGGCAAATGCCTGTGACCAGAAACGCCGTATGCTTTAAAGTTCTCGTTGCATTCAGCAAAGCTAAGCGAGACATCGCCTTTTCGTCCCGCACCGCTTACGCCTGATGCGCTGTTTGCAATAAGGTCGGAGGGCTCAATCAATCCAGACTCAAGCAATGGCAAAAAACCCAACTGAATCGATGTAGGATAGCACCCAGGCGCTGCAACCAACTGAGCTGTTTGAATTTTCTTGCGATTCACTTCTGGCAAACCGTAAACTGACTGCTCGACACCTTCAGGGAAAACATGCTCACAACCGTACCACTTCTCCCAAAGCGGGACATCCTTTAAACGAAAATCTGCCGACAAATCAATTACTTTGGCACCATGATCCAGCAACTCTTTCATCGAATGCATTGCCACCGCATGTGGCGTTGCATAAAACACACTCTCACACTTTGCCACCTCAGCCGCTTTTGGCTCACTATAAGTTAAATGACAAATACCACGAAGCCCCGGAAAAAAATCCGCCACTTTGCGTCCTGCTTCCGTACGAGAGGTAGCATAAACAACCTCAACTTCAGGGTGATTACTTAATAGTCTCAGCAACTCAAGGCCGGTATAGCCTGTTGCACCTACGATACCAACTTGAATCATCGGTCGATTCTCTTGTATTCTCTAGCACCAAAAAAAAGTTATAGTATCAGATAATTAGCGG
>CAKMZU010000370.1 GCA_929200485.1 uncultured Gammaproteobacteria bacterium
ACTTGAATCAGGCTCTTGCCTCGAAATTGAGGATCAATGCCGCCACCTTTTGCCGATTTCAGGGTTTGAACCGCATCAGCCACCCATTCCATTTTCTCAATACCCAACCCCACAAAACGCTCTTGTTTTGCCTTTTCATCATGAACGTTAAGCAGCATACTAAGAAGAATTAAGAAAATACCCGCAACACCACCTAAAATTAATAGGTAGCGTTCGCGTTGATCAAGACTCAATAACCAATTCTTCATGGATTAACTCTCTACTTTCAGGCGAACACGCAACTTGTCTTCCTGCTGCGTACTGTTTTGAATTTCTGGTTTTAGTTTAATCGCCTTAAGGCTTTCCATCATTTTTTCAAGCGTTGCAAAATCTGCAACGACACAATCTAAACGCAGTTCACCCTTATTACGATCGTATTGGATTGAATTCATATCCAACACGTTGGCTTTAAAAATAGGTTCAACCTTACCCACCATTTGAGAAAAACCGGTTTGATCACTGTCATTTACATTTTTCAATAATTTGTTTAGTTGTCGCTTATGATCAACGATTGCCCCTCTAGGAACAACCTGCCTGAACAAGGCATCCGTTTGCTGTTTAATAACCTTGGTTTGTTTTTGATATTCATGTGCCTGCATACTCGTCAATCCATAGTCGACGCAATATACCAATGCTAAACCGGCCAATACCCAACGCCAAGGTTTGAGCCGTTCCATCCAGTCTGCTGAAAGGTTAAAAGTTCCCGTCAATAAATTCCATTGGGTGGCTTGCTTAAATTCCGATTGCAGAAATTGCCCATAGTCCGTTTTTTTAAGATTGACTGCGGGCTTTAAGGCCTCAGGCATTTCTTTTGAAACCTGCGTTTCATCTGCATCAGCAAAAACAATGACGTCAATGCTCGTGGGTATCTCTGAGAATCCATCCGTTAACGCATGGATACAAACGGCTAATCCTTCAGAATCAATAGCGAGGCGTTTATCATTAGTTTTGATTAGATATTCACCCTCGGAATACACAATAAGCCAATCCGCCTCACTTTCTGGCAACATCTGTATACTAGGCAAATAATAATTCGGCGTAATCCCTTTTTCCACAAGTGCATCAATTGACGCTTCCATTCGAGACTTCTCAATGCCCAAAACCCCAAGTTGATTATCAGACACCTTATGAGTCACCAGGTGTAAATCATCAATATCAGTAATCACATCTTCTTCGAGCATAAACGGCACAGCTTTTTCAATATGGCGTTTTTCCTTGGCTGAAAATGAGAAAAAACGCAAAATTGTCTCAAGTCCTGAAGCGACCATGACCGTATTGCTGACCGCGGATTCCTTCTCATAAAACGCAGCAAAGTCATCCACAGAACCCTCAAAATACTCTGATTTGATGGCTTCTTCAGAGGTTTTTAACCATTCAAAACCCGTTTTCGTCTGTTTAAAAAAAACATTCATACGACGTTTCTTTCCCCGTAAATTTTCACCAATCGACTTGTTTCGTTGATGAGAATGAAAGTAATAAAAAGCACAGGTAACATTTTCATTTTAGTCTATAAGTCATCATAGCTTCGAAATAAAACCTTAATCTTATTGGATGTCGTTCGATCCAACACACTCAGATATCGCTGTGTTAACCCATCAAGTTCAGCTACCGCCTTCAATAAAAAATAATCACTATGTAATGACAACACTGGCGATGGAGCAGGCCAGGGCTCGACATAGCTTAATGTGGATTGTACTTGCGACCAAGAAGTAAATCCCTGTTTTTGTTGCTCTAAAAACTGTTCCAAATCCCTTTCTTCCAAAGGTCGTGGCGCAGTAAAGCTTTGACCTGACTTCCAGCTATTTTGAAACCATGACACATCTGACGACGGAAGAAAAACACTTCTAAGTATGGCTTTAGAAGCCGTATTGACATTGATGGTTGATTTTCCAGTGCGAGGCCAAACCGTTAAATCCTCTTTGATTCGAATGTACAATTCAGGTGGCATATTACACAATAAACGCAATTCACTCACACTTATAAAAGGTTGGTTTGCTGTTCGGTGAGGCTTACGTTTTTCTATAGCGGTATACGCATTATCTTCACAGTAACTGAAATTTTCTGCAGTATCAGCATCAACCCAATCAAGCACCGCTTTGGTGATTTCAACCGCTTGTTCATTGGTTATTTGAAAATTATCATCATTGTAGCTTTGTAGAAGCCGGATAAATATACCCTGCTCAATAGTGAAGGGGACGGTTTTGGATGGAACCAATTGATTTTTCTGCGTCAGCGTATTGAGGTTAAATTTACCCTGAAGATCAATAATTTCACCCCCATAAGAGCCACCCTCAATCAAAAAGGGCGGGACTTTCTGTGCCCAAATTTCACCCCAGTGATCAAAGCGATAATTTTGCTGCGAGTCTAACTGCAAATCTGCCGTGAGCGCCTTTTTGGCTATCATTTCTGTTGCTCTTAGATAACTGTTTAATTGCGTAACCTTAAGCTGATTAGACAAACGTCTAAGCATAAAATGGTGCCGCAATGACGAAGTAGCCGCAATGGCGGTAACAAGACTGATGATCAGCATAGCAACAACCAACGCCGCTCCTGCTTGTTTTCTGGGTGCTTTGAAGACATTAGCTGCTTTCACCCTCATCATTTCACCCCAAGCCCTTCATACACACGGCGTAACTTGCCAAAGCCTTCAATCTCAAGTTCGACCTCAATGGACATTGGCAAGCCTTCATAGGCAGGCCCTGTCACTTGCTGACCTAAAGCATTAAACTGCGGGTTTGATTGATTACCGACGACTGATTTTGGTGGCCATTGCTCAACCCACTCCCAGGGTTTTTGTTTCTTACCTCTCGGTTGAGATTGGCCTGCTTGTGAGGCCACTTGATTGGTTTGCTGCGACGCATTATTAGCTGCTAAAAACCGCATTGTAAAAGATTTAACGCCTTCCAATAAAGTCACCTCTTGAGGCACCGTGTCTTCATAATAATCCACCGCAGGAAATGATCGACGAATCAACTTTTCATCTTCTATAAAATAGCTAATACGTTGTAAATGACTTCGCTGCAGTTTCATTGGCACAGGATTGCCGAAACCACCCCGTGTAAATGACAACATCGGCTTTGCCTGCTTATTATAAATCAACGCATGTTCAAAATTTGCACTACCTTTAGGGTCACGAACCTTTCTTGGAATGATGTGATTAAAATCTTTATCAAAAATGGTGAAAAACAGGCTCATGGCTTTGATTTTTTCCTCCTGTTTTTCTTCAGAGCTGGTGATACTGATTACACTGTCCAATGCTTGATACGCAATCACTGATACGATAACCGTAATTGCCATCGCCAGC
>CAKMZU010000371.1:0-2577 GCA_929200485.1 uncultured Gammaproteobacteria bacterium
TATTTTATTAATATCTGCATTCGGTGACTGGACAACAAAAATCATCCCCCCAAACTCAAAGACAGGATAGTAATCCGCATAAACCACATAACCTAATTGCTGCTCAGTCCGTAATGTCTCGAAATAGCCAGACTCAAGATACTTTGACATAAACTGCCAATCTGCCTGAACAGCAATCCCTTTTTTCTGGCTTTGCCAATAATAGAGATAAGCTTTATCGGTATAAGGTGTCTCTATTTTTTTGTAAAAAGGCGCACTTATTTTGCGCATTTCATAGACTAGCTGCTGCTGACTAACCTGCTGTATAGGGAAAGATTTTCTGAGATAATCAGCCATCGACTGCGCCTGACCCTCACCTAGCGCACCATTTGATAAACTAACGATTTTATTAGAACGCCAAAAATTAGCAGCAGCTTCTTTTACTTGAGCCAAAGTTAAACCTTTAAGCGCATCTTTTGTTTCTTCCAGTGTTCTTACTTGTGGCCACAATGTTTCCTGCCATTTCACGAATGCACGCTTATAAGGCTGCTCATAGAATTGATTTGCCAAACGAATCATACTTTCATTTTTAAGCCGCTCAAACTGCTCATCAGTAAATGTTGCCGCTTTTATTGCTGTAACCATTTTTCTTAACAGTTTTTCTTGCTTCTGTTCGAAGCCATGAATTCTAAAACTAATCGCAAAGGGTTTTCGGCTTATGCCAAACCCCATATTGGCGAGATACGCGGGGTACACCAATGATGACAAGCTATCATTTAAGAGTTCAACGTACATATCTAATGCAACTTCCTCTTCAACTCTCCTGCCCTTTTTATATTGATAGAAATTAAAATAACTGCTCGCTCGAGGTGTGACAAAGTCACTAGAGGCTTTATACCAGGTTGTTTGTTTATCGTTATTGACGATCAGCTTAGGCACTATCGTTGCTTCAGGTTTAGCAGGTAGCTGAAGGCTCTCTGGCAGTAAATCATTAGGCTTAGGCAAGACAATCTCAGGATTAAGCTCTTCATCTGATAATGTCGCCAGAATGTTTTTCGGCATAGGTGAAACCGTATAAGGCACTTGATAATAAGGCGTTAGCTCAACATAAGTAAAACCATGAGAAACAACACTGATCAATGCATTATCTGACCTAATATATGACAAGGCTTCTTCGATCAGTTTAGGATCATAATCTGTTAACAGATAACCTGCCTGCAGCAAATCCGATGCAGGGTACTGATGCAAAGACGCTGAATAATACGTCACTCGATTTAATTCTTTTGTATCTTGAGGATATAAGAAATTTAGACGACCAATTTCCGCCACCTCATCAAACACCCACTCAGGCACACCGTTTTGCTTAACCCGCTCAATGGCCTGAAATACAGCATCAACCACCAACTGTTGATTTTCAAGCCCTTTATCCGTTAACCCAAGACTAATACTAAAGGTTTCGCCGCCATCATAGGAAAAAGGCTTTCCGGCCACCAGGGTTTCAATCCAGTTATTTTTCTTTAAGTACGCATAAAGCGAACCTTCACCCTCATGGCTAAGCAAGTGTCCAATGAGCATAAGAGGGCTGGCTCGATAATCATGACTGTAATCTGGCGTTGGAAATAGTACGGTAAGTGCCTTTAAATTTTTTTCAGGTCGAGAGTTAACCCAGCGAGGTAAAAAGCCCGGCTCAAACAAGGGGGCTTTAATAGCTTTATGCTTTACTTTGAAACTTGGGATATCAGAAAAGGACTGTATAACCATCGCCTCAAGCGAATCCAATGACTGACTTCCTGTGACAGCCAATGCCATATTTTGAGCAGAATACCACTTTTTATAAAAGGCCTTCATATCCGACAGCAATTCAGGATCATTCGGCTTTAAGGTTTCTATATTGCCACCGGTGAATTGATGCCATGGGTTTTTAGGGTTGGCGATGGTTTTAATCACATCCATTCGGCGACGGCTATCATCTTTAATTGTCGCTTTGAATTCAGCTTCTATGGCGTTAATTTCTTTAGCGACATAATTTTTATCAAATAATGGCGCAATAAAGAATTGCGCAAAACGATCAAGGGCTTCAGAGGCCACATCACCATTGACAGTAAAATGATAATTTGTGTGCTCTATGGTGGTAAAGGCATTATTTCTACCGCCATGCTTTTCAATAAATGTGGCGAACTCTGAAGGCTTAGGGTATTTCCTGGTACCCAAAAACAGCATATGTTCAACAAAATGCGCAAGCCCCTGCCGACCTTCGGGGTCTTGCATCCCACCAACATAGACATCCATGGCGGCTGCCGTCTCTAAGGCTTTTTGATCCGAAATTAACAGCACCTTCAGCCCATTCGGCATCAATAAATAACGGTATTCCTTAGGATCATTGGGACTTTTCTCAACCGCCTCTTCGGTTGCATCCTGCTGAATAAAACTACAGGACGAAACTAAATTAGCCAAAACCAAGATAAGAATAAAGAAAACTGCTTGCTGAACCTGGTACGACCTGCACATCCTCATGGATCTTTCCCTATTTTTGTATCTGTTCTTTTGTTGGCCAAGCTTCAATCAATGCTTTAATTAAGGTCGCCAGAGGAATCGCAA
>CAKMZU010000371.1:2619-3341 GCA_929200485.1 uncultured Gammaproteobacteria bacterium
TATCAACACGGCGATAATTATTGCCACCGGATGAAGGTCAACGGCTTCAGAAAATAACAAAGGAACTAAAACATTACCATCAAGAAATTGGATAAAAAGGTAGACACCAAAGACATAAAAAAAGTTCTCACCCCATCCCCACTGAAAAAAAGCCACGAGCGCAACAGGAATGGTCACTATCACAGCGCCTATATAGGGCACAATAACGGAAAGTCCAACTAACACCCCAAGCAAGACTGCATAATTCTGATGCATTACACTAAAGGACAAAATTGTCATACCAGCAACAATAAAGACTTCAACCGCTTTCCCCCTGGCGTAATTAGCTACCTGGACATTCATTTCCTGCCATACAGCTTGCATAAAAGGGCGTTTTGTCGGCAAAAACTGACTTAACCATGTCAGAATCTTCGTTTTATCTTTCAAAAAGAAAAAGACCAATATAGGTATTAATACAATATAAATAGTTAATGCCAATACATTAGGAATCGTTTCAATTGAGGTGGATACGGCGGTTTGACCAAGGCCGGCTGCTTTTTGCATGCCGTGACTCATTAGTTGTTCAACGTCAAAGGTGGCGTAGGCCTCGGGGTATTGCAGATTGAGCTGTTTAACAAATGAATACAACTTATTAAGAATCTTGGGTAACTCAAACGCCAGCGCCTGCAACTGCCGCCCAATAATGGGAAGCGCCAAAAACAAAATCGTGGCAGCCACACTCA
>CAKMZU010000372.1:0-853 GCA_929200485.1 uncultured Gammaproteobacteria bacterium
CAGCGACGATGTTTATGGGTTCGACGTCTAAAATTGCAGGCAGTAAAGGTGCATCTGGGCTTTTGGCCATGCTGGATCAAAATCAGAATGGCTCTGTGATGGATGATATTATGGACTTTGCTAAGGGGCTATTTAATAAAAGCAGGCATTAAAATCGCATGTGAATGTTGAAAGCCCGAAGCCTGTTGTGAACAAGCTTCGGGTAGTTTTTATCGATGGAAGATTTATTTCCTATCCAGCATCCAATAGCGGATATGATCGTAGAGCCAGTTATAGAAAAATCCATAAAATAAGAAGAATACCATAGCGGCTATGTCATAGATAAAAGCCTGGATGAAACCAATATCAAATACCCACATAAAAAGTGGTAATGAGTAAATTAGCATGCCGACTTCAAACAAAAAGATATGCAGCACTCTGATGCGAAGCGTTCTTTGGATTCGATTGTAGCCAAACGCCTTATCGAAAAGAATATTAAAAATATAATTCCAGGTCATTGCCAAGACTGACAATGTCATCGCCAAGCCACTTATATGCATGACAGGCTTGTCGCTAATTAGTTTGCCTGCAGTGGTCAATATAATAAAGGCGATGAGCTCAAAAAGAAGGGAATGAAAAATTCGCTCTTTTAGCGCCATTGGCGTGTGTGACATAGCAAATCTTTCGCTGTGCAGGGTGATTGTTTGAGAAGCAAGTTTATTCAGGCGATCATTCTAGAAGAAAATTGGCCTTAAGCATAGTAAGACACCTGTTCAGACATCGGTTGATGTTGCTTGGCTATAACTCTCAGGGATTTATCTATATTTTGTAACCTGCGAGGTAATAAGTTACCTGACGCTATATTGTTCAATCG
>CAKMZU010000372.1:863-1362 GCA_929200485.1 uncultured Gammaproteobacteria bacterium
GTATTGCGGCCATAAAACCATTGAGTACAGGCATTTCACAATCCATAATGATTAAATCAAAGATTTCTTTTTTTACTGCCTCTACGGCAAGCTGACCATCAGATACCATTTTGTAGTTGTGCCCGAGGGTATCTAACATCTTGGATAGCACGTGTCGGCTTACATCATTGTCTTCTGCGATGAGAATATTCAATGTTGATGACGGTTTTCTCTCAGATGGTCGGTTATTGGATAAAAGCCCGGATAATGTGTGCGCGATGAGTCGTTGAGAAACGGGTTTTTTCAAAACAATATGAATGCCAGCGTCTTCAAGGGACGCTTTGTTGGGTACAGTGCTTAAGCCGGTAAGCATGACCATCGCCGGTGGTTCAGAACTTTCGGATAAAATCTTTTTAGCAACTTGTAAGCCATTAAGATGGGGCATGTCATAATCGATGATGATGGCGTCAAAAGGTTCAGAAACGTTAGCTTTTGCTCTATACATCGCGAGGGCTTCATT
>CAKMZU010000372.1:1372-2802 GCA_929200485.1 uncultured Gammaproteobacteria bacterium
CTTCATTGCCATCGTATGTTTCTATCGCTTGCATGCCAAGACCTTTGGCTTGTTGCCGAATAACACGGCAGCATGTCCTGTTATCATCAATGATTAATAGCCTTTTATGTTGCAGCGTTTTTCTATGATCAACGGGTGTTTTCGAATTCGATCCAGTCTCTGCTTGAGGTAGTGTCAATGAAAAGCTAAATTCACTTCCCTCGCCAAGTTTGCTGGTAATTTTCAGTTGACTGGATAAAGATTGTAGGTGGAGTTGAGTGATGGTCAAGCCGCTTGTCGGTTGCTGATCTTGGTTTTTTTGAAGGTCTAGTAGTTCACTCTGACTGATACCTCTTCCTGTATCTATCACACTAAAACGCAATATACTTTGCTTTTTGTCCAGCATAAGCACATTAATTATGATCTCACCTTGGGCCGTATATTCAATGGCATTTTTAATAAGCTGAGTTAAGGCTTGACGTAAGCGGTTAGCATCGCCATAGACAAATACGGGAATATCGTTATGGACGTTGATAATTAATTCAATATTTTTCTCTTCGATGATAGGTCGGTAATCAAACGCGCATTCATCGATAAGCAGTGGTAATTCGAAAACTGATAGCGACAGATTTTGATTATCACTTTTCAAAAGAATCTGACTGTTGATTTCATTGACCTTATTAAGAAGTAGCTGGCCTGACAGTGCAATAGAGTCCAGCAAATCTCGATGAGAATGAGATAACGGCGTTTCTTGTAAAATATCGGTGATACCAATGATGCCCGAAGCGGGTGTTCGTAGGTCGTGAGTAATTTTTTCTAGCCAGGCTTTATCATTAAGGCGTTCATCCACTTTTAGCTTCTGTAAAAATAATTCTTGCGAAGTCTGTTGTTTAAGCTTGATAAAGTGCATAAAGAACAGCCATAACTGCACAAGACTCCGTGAGAGCATAAAGCTCAATGCCAAGTGTTCGTTAATATGACCTATGTGTTCACCATTTGAATGGAAAAATAACAATAAAATCAAAATACTGAAAAAGAAAACATCGCAGATCACTAATGATAAAGCAGTTTTGCTTTGCTTTAGTTTGTAGGCGTTCATCCATAAAGAAATATTGACTGGGATAAGCAATGCATAAATTCCCCAGAAATAGGGTGAATGGTGATTAAAGACGACAAGAAGAAAAATACTTAACAGTAGACTGGAGATGATAAAAAGTCGAAAAGGATCACGAGCTAAGTTCTCGAGCGAGAGACTTTGTAAATAACAGTATGTTTTACCTAGGCCGCAGAACGTAAATGCCAAAATAAAAAAGATGGTGTTGAACTGTGGTAGCTGGTCGATAAATGCCCAGGATAGAGGTGCGTGTATAAATTGAAAGGCTAATGAGATGGATAGTTGTACAGCAAAGAAGACAAATAGCCACTCAGAAAGAAGATAACTGAGGGCTAGG
>CAKMZU010000372.1:2812-3328 GCA_929200485.1 uncultured Gammaproteobacteria bacterium
GGCTAAGTAATATGCACAGTAAAATACCACCAAATAAAACGCCCAATTGGTAAGCGTTCTCTTCCTCATTTAAGTGAAATGTTTTGGGGTCAACCAAGCTAATCTCGGGTGCATGTAATGCATTCGAACGCAGGTGAATCAAAAAAGTGCCTACACTTTGCTTTGCAAGGTGTAACGAAGTCAGGTGGTGCTCGCCCTTATTTTCAGAAGTTAGTGGTAGTAAAACGGAGTGATCGATTAGCTGATAGGCTTCCTGAGAAACGATATGGTGACTGTTGATATCAAGCCAGAGAACAAGCGGTAATGAGGATGTATTTCTGAGAGTAAACATTAGCCAGCTATCACGCCCGAAATCTTTAATCGCATGATGATCATAATGGTGAATGGGAGTAAATTTGTTGAAGTGATCGATAATATTATTTGCGGTAATCTCACCGTTTGGATTAGCTAAAATATCTAAGTGATCAGACAATTGCGCATCAGTCGAGTAATCAAGAACTTTTGCAGCTGTGCTCG
>CAKMZU010000373.1:0-1779 GCA_929200485.1 uncultured Gammaproteobacteria bacterium
GTGTGTTTATAAGAATAGTGCTTACCCGACAATCGGTTTGACATGATGTACTAGTGTAACTTTCCTGCAGATTCATTGACTAACAAGGTTTAAAATCGCACCACTCAATACTGCATGCGGATAATATATTCAGTCTCCATGATGCCTTCGAGCTGCTTAACTCCATCAGCTGGAAACTCTTATCGATAAGGGAAGGTATCTTGGAAGCTACAGCGATAATGCCGTTAACTTGGGCTTGTATTCTAAGAACTTAGGCTTTAAGGTTGTACGTTTTTATACACATTAAAATGCTGTGATTACACAATTTATACTCCTTGCAGCGGGTGCTGGCACTCGCATGCGATCAAACATGCCTAAAGTGTTGCAGCCCTTGGCAGGCAAGCCGCTTTTAGGGCATTTATTACATACCATTAATAACCTTCCTTTTGAGAAGAGTTGCCATTTAATTACAGGGCATCAATCCGAGCGTGTTGAAGCTTATGCAAATGATCAGGCACTCTCTTTCTCAGTAAACCCTATTTATCAAGCAGAACAATTAGGTACAGGTCATGCGGTTCAGCAAGCGTTGCCTTCACTGCCTGATGAGGGGGTATCCGTCATATTGTATGCTGATGTCCCTTTGGTGAGCGCTAAAACCTTATCAAGGCTAATTGAAGATGCTAAAGACAGCTTATGTTTGCTGACTCAAGTCATTGAAAATCCAACCGGGTATGGCCGAATTATCCGTGAAAAAGGCCATGCGGTAGGTATCATTGAAGAAAAAGATGCAACGGATGACCAGCGTATGATTCGGGAAGTGAATACCGGCATGATGGCGGTGAACAATGCCGTGTTAAAGTCATTATTACCAAAGCTTCAAAATAATAATCAACAGCAGGAATATTACTTAACCGATCTGATTGCTTTAGCCCACAGAGAAGCACTGCCTGTATATACCCTTGACGTTGATAATCCGATGGAAGCGCAAGGAGTCAATGATAAACGCCAATTAGCCAGCCTTGAACGCGCGTATCAGTTGAACTTTGCCAATCAATTATTAATGCAGGGTGTTACTGTGATCGACCCTGAGCGTTTTGACTGTCGAGGTACAATGACTGTAGGGCGAGATGTCAGCATTGATGTGAATTGTATCTTTGAAGGCGAGGTTGCCATTGGTGAAGGTGTATCCATTGCCAGTCACTGTGTTATTGGGTCATCGAATCATAAAACAGTCATTGGTGATGGTGTTGAGATAAAGCCGTATTCTATCATTGAATCAGGGGTTATTGAGGCGAATTGTGTGATTGGCCCTTTTGCTCGTATCAGGCCCAACACGCACTTACATGAAAAAGTGAAAGTCGGTAACTTTGTCGAAGTGAAAAAATCAGAGATTCACGCAGGCGCTAAAGTGAATCATTTAACCTACATTGGCGACGCGACGATTGGCAGTAATGCCAACATTGGTGCGGGAACCATTACCTGTAATTATGACGGCGTGAATAAATCAAAAACCGTGATTGGTGACAATGCCTTTATTGGTTCAAACTCATCTTTAGTTGCACCGGTTGAAGTTAAATCTGGTGCTGTGGTTGGTGCAGGTTCCACGATCACAAGAAATGTTGAAGATGATCAGTTGGCCATTGCTCGAGGTAAACAACGCAATATTGATAACTGGCCAAAGCCATCTAAAAAATCTTAAGAGAAAGTTATATGTGTGGAATTGTCGGCGCAGTTACCTCCAGAAATGTCACTAATATTTTAATTGAAGGCTTAAAACGGCTTGAATACCGAGGTTATGAC
>CAKMZU010000373.1:1789-3323 GCA_929200485.1 uncultured Gammaproteobacteria bacterium
CTCTTATTAATCATGAGAACATCTTACAAGTCAGTAAAACTGAAGGCAAAGTCCAAGCGTTAGCGGATTTAATCAAAGAAAATCCGGTAAGTGGGCATTTAGGTATTGCACATACACGATGGGCTACCCACGGTAAACCATCAACCATTAATGCTCACCCACATTGTTCTCATGGGAAAATTGCCCTTGTCCATAACGGCATTATTGAGAATTATAAAGAACTTCGAGCCCAATTGACTGAGCAAGGCTATGAATTCTTAAGTGAATCCGACACAGAAGTTCTGCCCCACCTTATTTATAGAGAAGTTAGTGCTGGCAAATCGTTGTTTGACGCTGTGCAGGCTGTTATTCCGACGCTCGAAGGCGCTTATGGCATTGCGGTAATTTCAACCGATGAGCCGGATAAATTGGTCGTTGCACGAAGTGGCAGTCCGTTATTAATTGGTTTAGGTATTGATGAAAATTTTATTGCTTCTGATTTTTTAGCGTTACGGCAAGTCACTGATCGCTTTATGTATCTTGAAGAGGGTGATATAGCCGAGATCACACCTGAATCTGTGCTGATTAAAAATCACGGAGAGATTGTTGAGCGCGCTATTAATCAGGTTTCTGACAAGCAAGTCGATAGCGATAAAGGCGAATTTAAACACTATATGCTCAAAGAAATTTATGAGCAGCCTTTAGTGATAAAAGAAACCTTGTCGGCCTATATGCAAGAGGGTGAAATATTAAAAGGTGCTTTTTCAGAGATTGACGAAGCACTTTTGAGTGAATGCCAAGCGGTTACCATTATTGCTTGTGGAACCAGCTTTCATGCAGGGTTAGTCGCGAAATATTGGATTGAAGAATTTGTCAAAATGCCTTGTCAGGTTGAAATTGCCAGTGAGTTTCGCTATCGAAAAGTCGTTGTGCCGAAAAATAGTCTACTCATTACTATTTCACAATCAGGGGAAACGGCAGATACGTTAGCGGCATTACGCTATGGTAAAAGTCTGGGTTTTAAAAAGAGTCTGGCAATTTGTAATGTAGAGCATAGCTCTCTTGTCAGGGAGTCGGATTTGTTTTTGTTAACCTATGCCGGTCGGGAAATTGGTGTAGCATCGACAAAAGCCTTTACTACTCAGTTAACGTTGTTACTTATGTTAACTGGATTTTTAGCGCAAAAGAAAGGCGAAGCCATTGATGCAACACAGTGGCATGAAATCTTGCTCAGCCTGCCAACCTATATGGAAGAATTACTAGAGTTAGCCAAGGGTATCGAAGCAACCTCAGAAGCTTTTCAGGATAAATTTCATGCCCTGTTTTTGGGTCGTGGAGCCATGTACCCCATAGCGATGGAAGGGGCATTAAAGCTTAAGGAGATCTCTTATATTCACGCTGAATCCTATGCGGCCGGTGAACTAAAGCATGGGCCATTGGCGTTAGTTGACGCCACTATGCCAGTCGTGGCGATTGCACCTACCGATGAATTATTAGAGAAATTAAAATCCAACCTTGAAGAAGTTCAGGCGCGAGGTGGGCATTTGTTTGTTTT
>CAKMZU010000374.1 GCA_929200485.1 uncultured Gammaproteobacteria bacterium
ATGGTCCATATCAATATCAACCTGACTTCCCCCTGGATGAAGAAACAAGGTCTAAAAATAGCTGGAGCCCAGAGCGTCATGGCCGTTTCATGTTTGTTACGAAAGACCGTTTTACATTATCTCGGTGTTTGAATAATTGTACTCAAATGGGCACTGGCGAAAAATCCTATGCGAATGGAATGCACTTCTGGAGAATAAATTGGGCAAGATATCCAAGGACTCACCCCCTTTATGAAATAACTCACGGTCGAAAGACTAGAATCGGCATCATCTCCGAAGGCGAAAGGGCTTTGTCACCTGAAGAATATGAGAACCAACTAGGGTCAGAGACTTTACCTACCAATTCTTTTGGCTGGGATATAAACAACAAAGTGATATTCAGCAATGGCAAAGTTATAAAGAAATATCCAGAAGATGAGAATTACCAAACATCAGGCCATATAGCGATGATGTTAAATATGGAAAAAAGAACGTTAGCATTCGTCGACATGAAACAAAACAAACATCTTGGTGAGGCTGTAACAAACCTTGAAGGGGCATGGTCTCCTGCCATTTCTTCAGTATACGAGTGGTGTCATACTTATTTAAAATACGCTGGTGCCTATACAGAACAACCGTTGTCACTAAAAGAAATAAGCAAGAGAGTCATAAATAATATACTAAAAACACATCCCCCAAAAAAAATACACGATACTGGCTTGAAAAATGATCTCCAGAGATACTTATTAGCTCCTTACCAAACTCCACTTGATGGATCAAACAGAGAACCTAGTGATTATCCTATAAGTACAAAAAAAAGAAAACTGAACACATAACTATTGGACACTTGAGAAATCAAAGACATTAGATAAAGGGCACCTCTAAAAGCAAAACGCAGAAGAATTGATAGTTTCGTTGCTTTCATGAGAACGACAATGCAAATGGAAAAATATCCAAACAAGTATTCCATTTGTCAAATAGTGACATACGAAAATAGCCTCATGGAGGGTCATGAGCGCCAATTAAAGACTTTATAAAGCGCATATTTGCAGGCAACGTTGTCATATAAACTTCATTTGACTTTACTGGCAGAAAATAAAGAAAATATTGGTCTATACCAGATACAAAGTAAAGCCGTCAGCCATCACATGAATAACTCTCACTATCTTTTATTAACTCCCGGCCCTCTAACGACGTCAAAAAGCGTTAAAGAAACCATGCTCAATGATTTCTGTACCTGGGATGATGACTACAACCACGCCATTGTTCAGACGATTCGTCAGAGACTGGTCGCACTTTCTACTAACGCCTCAGGCTATACCAGCGTACTTTTACAAGGTAGTGGCAGCTATTGTGTCGAAGCGGCGTTACAGAGTTTTGTCAGCAATGACGATAAAGCGTTAATTGTTATCAATGGCGCGTATGGTGAACGTATTGCCCAAATGTGTGAGTACACAGGCATCAATAACACGCGATTGATTTACCGCGAAGATGAGGTTCCTCAACTAGAAGCCATTGAACAGGCGCTAATCAATGACGCCTCTATCACCCATGTCGTTTGTGTGCATTGCGAGACCACCAGCGGGATAGTAAACCCTGTCGCGGATATCTGTGCGGTGGCAAAAAAACATGATAAAACCACCATCATTGATGCCATGAGTAGCTTTGGTGGTATGCCTATGGATATTGATGAATGGCAAATCGATGTACTGATTAGCAGCGCTAATAAATGTATACAGGGCGTTCCCGGTTTTGGATTTGTTATCTGCAAAGAGTCCATGATAATCAATGCCGTTCACAGCCGATCATTATGTTTAGATCTCCATGCACAATGGCAAACCATGAACCCAACAGGAAAATGGCGATTTACCTCACCTACCCATACCGTTAGAGCATTTTTACAGGCGTTGATCGAGCTTGAAGAGGAAGGTGGTGTTGCTGCCAGGTTCAAACGTTATCAACAAAACCAGCAATTATTGAGCAAAGGCATGCAGGCACTTGGTTTTAAAACCTTGGTAGCGCCAGAGAATCAATCGGTATTTATCACAAGCTTTGCATACCCCTCTACGGATTTTGATTTTTTTAATTTTTACAACCTGCTAAAAAGAGAAGGCTTTGTTATCTATCCGGGCAAACTCACCGATACCCCCTGCTTTAGAATTGGCAACATTGGCGAAGTCTACCCAGCCGACATGCACAATTTGCTGGATGCTGTTAACAAGGTGCTAAACCATGATTAATACTATTCGAGAATTATTTGAACAAAAGGGCGAATTGGATTACGGCGAAGGGGTTAGCCAACTTGCACACGCATTACAGTGTGCCCACTTGGCTGAGCAGGCCAATCAAACACCGGCGTTTATCACTGCCTGCTTATTGCATGATATCGGGCACTTTATTACGCCGGATGAATCCTTCCCCGATAACGATTATGCCCATGAAAAATTAGGTGCAAAATGGTTAAAAACGCATTTTGATTCTGAGGTTACAGCGCCAATTGCACTGCATGTTGAAGCGAAACGTTACTTGTGTGCTGTCGATCCGATTTATCAAAGGTCATTAAGCGACGCATCCATGCATAGCCTGCAATTACAAGGCGGGCGAATGACCTTAAAAGAGGTGACTGATTTTCAGGCGCGTAAATTTAATAAAGCGGCCTGTTTACTGCGGCAATATGATGATCTTGCAAAAGATCAGAATGCTGAAACACCCCCTTTAGAATATTTTTTAACCAACTATGTCGCTTTATGCGTCAAAAATTAGACATTGATGAGAAATGAACATGACCTACCGCCTCAAGCCCCAATATATTGGTTCTGTACAAGCTGTTATCTTTGATATTGCTGGCACCATTCTTGACCACGGATCGATTGCCCCTATTATTGCCTTTCAACAATTATTTGAATCCATTGATATTCCAATCACCGAGGCCGAAGCAAGGAAACCTATGGGTTCAGAAAAACGTGAGCACATCAGGCAACTTCTCGGCATGAAACGTATTCATGACAACTGGATTTCTATTTATAAAAATGTACCCAACGAAAACGATATCGACAAGCTATATCATGCCTTTGTTGATCATCAAATTGCTGCTATTCATCAAACAAGTACACCGATTTTAGGGTTAACGAAAACACTGCATTTCTTAAAACGTTCAGGGTGTAAAGTTGGCTGCAATACCGGCTATGCAAGAGAGATGGCCGATGCGATTAAACCGCATTTTGACAGCATAGGCTTTACCCCTGATTCTTTTGTTTGCGCAACAGAGGTGCCAAGAGGCAGACCCTACCCTGATATGTCGCTTAAAAATGCATTGGAACTCGAACTGGATTGTGTTGAAGCC
>CAKMZU010000375.1 GCA_929200485.1 uncultured Gammaproteobacteria bacterium
TCAGAGAGATTACAGACAACTGTAACGAAGTTGTACGTAGAGAGGGTGTAAAGACAGCTTTACCCGTTTGGGGATCTGGGCGTGTAAAATGGTATCGTGTATTAAAAGTTAAGGATATAGAGATGCCAGAAGTAAAAGTAAACGAATGGCTTCCAGCCGATTTTGATGACGAGCGTTGTAAGAAGAGAGAAGAGAGTTATAAGAGATTAAATGATAGTTATAAGAAATCAGCCGACAATACTGGTAACTAGCAATTACATAATGCACGTCTCTTGAGGGGGGTGCCGTGGCGATGCCGTGAATACCCTTCTTGGCTGGCTATTTTTTAATTAATCAAAACAGAATGGTTAAATTATATCGACATTATGAAACATGTAAAAGCTAAGAAATATACTTGTTTCGGTCTAACACCTAATGGCTGTAATATATAATTTAACTACTCAGCATTATTCGCTTATACCAAGCAAAAATCAGGCAATTGATCGTTAAACAAGAATTCCAAAGCCTCACTGGAAGTGATGCTTCGTTTTCGGCAGAACATTTTAGTGTATTTCATGCTTCCTTAGTCTGGGTTTCGTATAAGCATTCGCAATTTTCACAAGGCCTTCAATGCATTCTTCTTTAGACGATTTAGGGAAGTAGAAGATAATACATTACCGGATCGCCAGGCGAAACCATAGAAGGCCGTCCTAGAAGAGACTGTTCGCCCTTAATTCCAGATAAGCGGCTAAATTCTCGTCGCTTTCTTTTTAAGTGGTAACCGCCAATAAATCCGCATCATTCTCAATCATAGTTTATCAATGAATAATAGCCTCCAAGCGAATGGAGGTAAATATGAATCAGGCGACTCATCAAAACAGCATTGACTGGGCAGAACATATAGCGAGTCATCAACGCTCAGAGCTTTCTGGCAAAGCCTATTGCGCAAAGCATAACCTAAACTATGATCAATTTGGTTACTATAAACGTAAATTTTCAGCGACTAGCCGATCTCAAAAAGCAAAAGATTCAGGTTTTGTTATTGCCAAGCTAGATGCCAGTCAATCTACAAAGGCCTCTTCTCTCTCTTTGGTGCTCCCTTCGGGCATTCGCATTGAAGGGATAGACGATGGCAACCTTTCTGCCTGCCTTGGTTTGCTCGGTCGGTTGTCATGAAGCATTTCAGGCCATTAAAGTCTGTTCCTGTGATCTATTTATATCGTGACTTCGTAGATTTCAGAAAAAGTTATCAGGGGCTGGGGGCAATTGTTGAGCAGGAATTAGGGCGCAATCCTTTCAGTGGCGAGCTGTATGTTTTTATTAATCGCCACCGAAACAAAATCAAATGCCTGTACTGGGAAAATAATGGTTTTGTGTTGTATTACAAAGCACTGGCAGAGGAAAAATTCAAATGGCCGAAAGATGGCGAAGCAGTCATCACCTTGAGTGGTGAGCAAATCAATTGGCTGCTAGATGGTTATGATATTTCCTTGCTAAAACCCCATAAAAAACTGCATTTTGATACGCTTTTATAGCGACAATTCGTCGCAAAAATGGTAGAATTTCACCCATGAAATTGCCGCCAAATGCAGAAATAATAACGCATGATAACCCTGATCAAATAAAGGTTGATCAGGATTTTTTGCTGTTGGAAATGGCAAAGATACTCGAGCAAAAAGATGAAGCGCTTGAGCAAAAAGATGAAGCGCTTGAGCAAAAAGATGACATCATTGACAAGAAATCTGAAGTCATCGCTCAATTAAAAAAGCGCATCGTTTTTTTACAAGAAATGGTTAATCTTGCAAAAGCTCGACAGTTTGGTCAATCCTCTGAAAAGCATCCAGGTCAGGGCGAGCTCTTCGATGAAGCTGAGTTATGCTCTAGCGAAACCAGCGATATTATCGAAGAGCACCTACCAGAAGATGACAATCCAGAACCCAAACAAAAAAAACGATCTGGACGTAAAGGCCTGTCCAAGGATCTTCCTCGCATTCAACAACTTCACTTGTTATCAGATGAAGATAAAAAAGGAGCGATCGATACCTTTTTTACCAAAGTAAAAGAAGAGTTGGATATTGTTCCTGCGAAGGCCCAAGTCATTGAGCACATGCAGGAAAAGGCGGTATTCCCCGATAAAAAAGAAACCGATAAAACGTCTATAAAAGCTGCGGAATTACCCAAACACCCACTGGGTAAGTGCATTGCCACAACGAATTTGTTAGCGCATATCATTATTTCAAAATACGCTGATGGATTACCACTTTACCGCCTTGAAAATATCCTCAAGCGCTATGGTGGAGAGATTACCCGAACCAGTATGGCCAACTGGGTTATCCGCCTTCAAAAACAGCTTCAACCGCTAATCAACCTCCTGCGAGATCATCAATTGAGTTACGATTATCTCAACATCGACGAAACACGGATTAAGGTACTGAAGGAGCCAGGCTACTCGCCATCCTCTCACAAATGGATGTGGGTGACACGCGGCGGCCCACCTGATAAGCCAGTGATTCTCTTTGATTATCGTGTGACGCGCGCTAAAACTGTGCCTGAAGATTTATTGGAGGGGTTTGCAGGGTATTTGCAGGCTGATGGCTACGCTGCTTATGATGCGGTAGCAACAAAGCTTGATCTGAAATTGCTTGCCTGTTGGGATCACGCAAGACGAAAATTTATTGAAGCCGAAAAAGCCGCAGGCAAAACAAAAAAAGGGCAAGGGCCAAAGATTGTGCCGAAATACAAAGTGGCATTAAGTTATATCGGCAAGCTTTACGCGATTGAGAAAAAAATTAAAGACGAAACGCCACAGTTAAAAAAACTGGAACGTCAAAAACACAGCTTACCGTTGCTAAAAGATTTCAAAGCGTGGCTTGATAAAAACATTGCTAAAGTGCCTAAAGGCACAAAAACCCACACAGCAATACAATACACCTTAAATCAATGGGCTAAACTGATTCGTTATTGCGATGACGGCCGCTTGAACATCTCAAACGTCTTGGCCGAAAACGCCATTCGCCCTTTTGTGATTGGCCGCAAGGGCTGGTTATTTGCTGACACTCCACAAGGCGCCCATGCAAGCGCCACTCACTATAGCTTGATTGAAACCGCGAAGGCCAATAACGTCGAACCTTTCGAATACTATTCCTGGATGCTCGCTCGGCTACCTTACGCTGAAACCGTCGAAGACTTTGAAAAACTCCTGCCTTGGAATTTTAAAAAATCTGATTCTGACCAATAGGGAAGATAGCGGATTTATTGGCGCTTACTTTTGAGAATATGCGATTTAAGGAAATAGTTTCTTCACCTCTGGCTTTATGT
>CAKMZU010000376.1 GCA_929200485.1 uncultured Gammaproteobacteria bacterium
TTTTGAAGAAGTTTACTAGTAAAGTTACCTTTGTTTGTAAATTCATTTCCTTATTCAAAAAAATTGATACTTTAATCTAAAAAGTCTTCAGCGGTGGACCCTAGGTCGATATTTTCCTGTCCTATATGCCAGTTTATATTAATTATTTTATTCGTAAATTAAAAAATTCTGGTAATTGATAGGATAAGAAAATACATTTTAACCGTATTTTGTTAAAAAATAAGTCTGTTCGATAAAGTTTGATTGAACTTAAGTGTTTTTTTTGAATCTATTTTTTGCAATGGTCGTATTTCTATTTTTATTTTAAAGAAACTTAATACTAAGGTGGTATTCGTGAAATATAACTTCAAGAAATTAATATTTGCGCAGTTAGTCTCTCTAGCTTTTGTTTTTATGCAGTCAGGCCTGATTTATGCTGGTGATGCTGATGTGCCTGTGAGAAACAGTAAAAAGAAAGCTGACGAAGCAAAGCAAAAAGAAATATTCATAATGGCAGGTGTAGCTCTTGCAATTGTTGGTACAGGCGGTGCAATGGCTCTTACAATTGTCAAAAACAAGATACATGAAGCAAACATCAAAAAATTACAAGATCAAAATACAGCGTTTGTAAATACAACCAAGGGAGTAGTGACTAGTCATAAACAGTTAGCGGACAGTATGGCTGCTTCAGACGTTGCTGTTCAAAAAAGAAAGGAAGCAATTGATGGCAAATTAGCTGATACACAAAGATCCGTTAATGCACTTAAAAAGAAAGTAAAAGACGTGAATGACTTGGTATGTGCTGCACAAACTGTTGCTGACACTACCTCGGAGCAGCTTGAAGCAATGAGGCAAAGCTTTACTCTTCCAGAGCCGTTGCCACTGCTTAACCTAGAAAGCGCCCATCGTAGGCAGCTAGCGATGGGTCATGAAGCTCGGCGCATGATTGACAATGGTCATCAATATCCTCCGGTAGGCAATATTTATGCTACAGAGGGTCCACATCGAACAGTTTTTGAAGTCTCCAATGACCTAGTTACGGTACTTCGCAATCAAGCGCGAGCTCATGCGGAAGGTTACCATCTAGGTTTTGCACCGGTAGCAGCCGATAATCCACTAGTTCTACCTGCTCCACCTGCTCATCCCTAATCCTGGTTAGAAAATGCTCCTTCGGGGGCATTTTTTTTCGTCTGTGAATGTATTTATATTTAATGTTCTCGATGCTAGCAATTTTTTGGCTATGAAAGGTAAGGTGAGTTAGGGTTTTTTACCCATTTGATAGAGGGATAATCCTTTCGTTGCCCTTAGAGCTTTATGGGAACAGTTTGTTTAAATAGCTAAATGTATTAGCCTGCGGCTTTACTGATTGATTCTTTAAAAAATCAACAGTCTAAGGTGTTAAATCGCTAGTGTTTTAAACGCCAATCAATAATTTTTTTTACCCATTGATTGATTGAAACAGGCGAATAAGTATTCAAACGCTCTATCTTTTCTTTCTTTTTTTGCATTTTGCGAAACCAGAAAAAATTTTCGAAAGTTCTTATTGGTGTACCTCCTAAAGCCCTATCTGATGGGGTTTGAGCATGGAATATAAAGTCTATTCTTTTGGCTTTTAGTGCCTTTCGGCTAGCTGAGATCTGTTCAAATGCAATACGTGGAAATGCTTCGCCTACCGAGTTTTTGTGGGTGGCGTAGAGTGTTGATAATGCACTGTACTTTCCCGGATAATGATTGAGATTTTTTTCAGGGTAATAAGGTGGTTTTGTCTGTTGTGTGTGAGGGTTGTGGCTACCGGTAAAGCCAATGGAATTTAGCGTTATCCAAGTGGTCGTTCCGCAGTTATGCGTTGTCCCTACTGGATCATTGGATGATCGCATATAATGCAATGCCCGACCAAAAGTCTCTCGCATTGTATCAATCTTGCTTTGAGTAATGCCGTAGAAAATCAAACAATAGTTAGGCCGATAGTTTGCTTGGCCTATAGTCAATCCACCAAAAAAATCTACAAGGTGTGTATGCGCAGGGATGATGCCTTTCTCAGCAAAACGTGGATAAAAATTTGCTACTTCAGCATTAAGCTTTAGGTCATCATCAAGTTTTCCAAAGCCCATGGATAAATGGCCTGCTGCTGCCTCGAAGTCGTCTCCTGTTCTTCCACCTAATACGATGATCAATACATTGTCGCCTGACTCAACAGTCGAAGTTTGTTCAATGGTCACTTTGAAAGATTGATTATTGTTTGTGTGTTGGTGGTTGAAGATTTCACGAGTTAAGAAATTTAAAGGATTTTTTTGTATTTTCTCTGCTTCAGTCGGCGAAAGGGAGAAATGATTAAATTCGGGTGAAATCAGATGGTCTTCAATGATTGCTGTAATCAATGCGGGTGTCTGTTCTGTATTGACTAGCGCAAAAACCGGTTTGTTGACATAAAACTGTTTGGATATGTCATTAAAAGCCGTATTGAAACAGGGTATGGCAGTGTCAAAGTCCACCGAAAGGTTGTTTAATTCATACCCTTGTTGAGTTTTAATCAAAATACCATGCATTTGTGTTTTGCTGCTTTGTATAAATGGCGGTTTGCTTATATTGAGCGAGCATTCTTTTATACTAGTGTTTTGAAAGTGCAGAAGAGGATTAAATTTAAGATGGGATTTTGTTTCATTAATGGCTTGATTATTACCAGAGACTTTTAGAGATTGCGTGTTGTTGTGGGCCCATAACTGTCCTTTTATAATATCACCGTAACCTAAAAAATCCTCTGAGTATAGATTGATGGAAGCCAGCAGTGTAAGGGGGTAAATAATTTTCATCGAATGAGAGCCTTAATTCTCTGTCAAAGACCATATTCGATGAAGAAGAGTTATAGCAGTTCCCTATGAGGGGGGTAATATCAGACTTTATATAACCTTCAATGCATTTCTCAATTGACAGGGAAGGTTTGTCTATGCAGTGATCATCCCTGATGTCATTCATTTCATCAAATACTAGGCTGACTTTTTCTGAACTCTGACCACTTTCTAAGTCTTCAAAAATTCTGTTCGGGAGATCTGATTGAGTTTACGGTATTTTTATGGTGCTATCGAAATAACCGTTTCACTTTGTATTTTTTTGCTTTGTCTGCTTACTCTGAAAGGTTTTTGAAGTCGATTGTCGGCTTTGCATTTGCGCATAAGCCGTATTGGATTGAAGGCGGAAAAGTTTAAGCAAAGAACATTCCAATCCCTTATTTTTTTGGGCATTTAAAATTGTTATTGAAGAGAATTCTTTCCTGATTAACCTGAGTTGCGCATAAGAAAATTGAACTAACTTTATAAAAA
>CAKMZU010000377.1:0-1789 GCA_929200485.1 uncultured Gammaproteobacteria bacterium
ATCCAACTGTTGATGTTTGTCTGATTTCGCGTAGGTAGAACGATAAGTCGATTCTTTAAAAGTTTCCGATTCAGATTCAACGGCTGAATCTTCTTGTGCTTCAAAGCCTCTATTTGCGCCTATTTCATCGATCGAAAAATCGGCTTCAATGGCTGGCTCATTTGTTGATGTCGTCGTGCCGCTCGATAGATCCCTCATCATGCTCATCACCCTTAACTGTTATCCCTAACAGTTTGTATGTTATTTTGATAGCAATGTTAAAGGGTCGATTGGTTTACCGTAACGGCGAATTTCAAAGTGCAACTTGTCTTCGTAGGTACCAGAAGACCCTACTTCCGCAATTTGTTGCCCTTGTTTGACGCTATCACCTTCCTGGACCAAGATAACCCGATTATGCGCATAAGCACTTAAATACACGTTATCATGTTTAACGATAATTAAATTACCGTAGCCTTTTAAGCGACTACCCGCATAAACGACTTTCCCAGAACGACTACTGATGACTTTTGTACCAGTACTGGCAGCAAAATCTATCCCTTTACTCAGCTTGCCTTTCGTCGAAAACGATTTAATCACTTTGCCATTAACTGGGTATACCCATTGGCGATCCTTGTGCACTATCGTTTTTTCGACTGCTGGTATTTGTTTTACGACATTTTGACGGACATTGCTAGCTTTTTTTACAGAAATATGAATATTTTTTTTATTCTTAATTATTTTTGAACGCTCAACTCGCGGCTTTATAACTTTAGGCGATTGATAAGATCTCTCAGCTGCTTGTTTTGGTTCTGAGACTTGCACACCTTTTTCTTTTATTAAAGCAAAAAAAGCCGCTTCTTCTGCATACGAATCGCCTGCCAATAGGAATGAAGAATCACCAGAAACTTTAAGAGATTGACCGGGCTTAATGACAAATGGTGATTTTATTCGATTGGTGTCGGCTAACCGAGAAACCGGCATCTGGTATTTACGAGCAATGGAATAAAGCGTATCCCCTTGTTTTACTCGATATAACTTTTGACTGTCTTTCGAAAAAAAACTCGCCTCATTAGGCTTTTCGTCCTTAAATCGATATGTATGACTGCAACTAATCAGCAGACATAAAAGCAGTAAAGATGGCAGCCTGTGTATTTTCATTCTTTCCTTGAAAATGCTTTTTCCAAAACCAAAATCAAACTTAGCCCTAAAATACAAGCAATGACAACCCCAACAGTCTCAGCATCATTACCGGTAATTTGAGTATATTGCATTGGCAGGACATTTTCCTGAATTAGTGGCTTCATAGCTCCCGAAGATGATTCACGCCAGCTGATCACTTCTTTCCATGGCCAAAGCACATTTAACGAGCCAATTAAAAAACCCACCAATGTCGCTAAGGTGATTTCATGAAATCGCTCTAATAACCAGTTAAGCACTCTAGAAAATACAAGAAGACCTGTCGCAGCCCCTAAAATAAATAATCCGACTAAGACGACATCAAAAGATTTAACAGCCGTCAATACCGGCAAATACAATCCCATCAAAAGTAATAAATAGCTACCAGAAATACCTGGCAAAATCATGGCACAAATAGCAATGGCACCACCTATAAAAAAATTAATGGGTATTGCTGATAAGTGGAGATTCACATGTAACGTCGTTATATAGGCAGTAATTGCCCCAAGCACCAATGCCACCACCGTCTTTGCGTTATGCACTTTTAAGGTTTTAAATAGATAGACTGCTGATGCAATAACCAACCCAAAGAAAAAACCCCAAACTAACAAGGGGTAATTTTCCATAAAATGAA
>CAKMZU010000377.1:1850-3013 GCA_929200485.1 uncultured Gammaproteobacteria bacterium
CATAGGGACAAAGCTAACCGCTTCTACAACGCTCTCTTCAATGCCTTCGGGGGTTTTATCCACAACGATTAAATCCTGACGATCATTATCTCCTACCGGCATCACTAATCGACCACCATCAGCCAACAAATCAATGAGCGCATCAGGCACATTGGCACCTGCAGCTGCGGCTAAAATCCCATCAAACTGACGGTCAGTTTTAGGTTGGGTGCCATCGGCAAAATAAAAATCAACATTTTGAACCTTCAACTGCCGAGCACGCTGCTTAGCTTTTTCAAGCAATGGTTTTATGCGCTCTACACTCACCACTTTATCAACGAGCTGTGCCAAAATCATTGACTGGTATCCTGAGCCAGCCCCTACCTCATAGACACATTCTGGATTGACTTCCAGTAACAGCTCCGTCATACGAGCAACGATATAAGGTTGAGAGATGGTTTGCTGATGCCCTATCGGCAAAGCGGTATCTTCATATGCACGGTGAGCCAAAGCTTCATCGACAAAGACGTGCCTTGGTGTATTAAGCATTACATCCAATACTCTGGCATTAGAAATACCTTCCTGCTTTAATCGCTCGATTAAGCGCTGCCGAGTTCTCAGGGACGTCATCCCAATCCCTGAAATATCTATCTTACCTACCATAAGACGCCATTTACTTTGACTATTTCCTGTAATACCGCTGTTGCGTATGCCCCACGCGGCAATGAAAATGACACACAATACTGCCTTGATGCCTCTTGTTCAACTGTTAAATCCTTGACACACAACCTTAATGGCCGATTCTCAGTCTTTCCGAGCTGTGCTTGGCAAATTGAATAGAGTGTCGGATATTTCTGAAAAACTACTTGTTCATATTCTTTAGCTTTTGCCGTTAATGGTGAAGAGACTTTACCCGCAAGAAATCCAGTGGGGTGAATATCTTTTGCATCAATCCTTGCCAATGTCTCATTGCTGAACTCGGGATCTGTAAAAAAACTTTTTGAACCTTCCAGATTAAAAGCATCTCCATCAATGGCCTTATTCCAATTGTTATCTTTAACTCGGAGTGATAAATAGTGGTTAAACAAAAAACTGCGTATAGCGGATAAATAAAGACTTTTTTTTGTGCGGCTTAATTTTTTATTCTGGGTAAATGATTCCTCACCACGAGCAACATTCTGACC
>CAKMZU010000377.1:3023-3279 GCA_929200485.1 uncultured Gammaproteobacteria bacterium
ATCAAAGCCAAACCGCTGAAAACCAAAATAATTAGGTACACCTTGGTTTTTTATTAATTCAATACGTGAATTAAGCGCTTCATTATTAATAGATACGTCACATAAACGAATAACAAAATGATTACTTCTATGTGTACCCCGTTTGAGCTTTCGGGAATGACGGACCATTTTTTCTATTTGAACATTATCAAATACGATCTTTGGCAGATCTGCCTTTTCTGGCCAAGGCAAAGAGACCCACTGCCAGGTGATTGCT
>CAKMZU010000378.1:0-1492 GCA_929200485.1 uncultured Gammaproteobacteria bacterium
ATTAAAATTTATCTAATTTGTTCAGTAAAACTGTCCAAAGTATTGTACAATATAAGGCTGGATTAATTTTATCGATTAGTTTTTCTTTTCTCTTATTAGGCTTTCCAGCGACAATTGGGGAAGGGTTTATTTTCCCTGTTGGTCTGTATTTAACGGAAATACATGTGAGTGAAAATGCGTCTAGAAAATTATCCAGTCTTCAAAGGTTTTGACCCTGAGTCCATCGCAAGAAAAGCGTTAATTTACGCTAACCCTCTTTATCTTTCCTTAAGACCCAGTGAGCAAGCACATTACAGAATCCATCGCACCGATGAGGATAGCGAAAAAATTACAGCGCGTATAGAAAAGGAAGTTTCAGAGTATATGCGTGCGCACAGTGATCAATTGCCAGTTATCCCGTATCAGGAGAGCATCGATGAAGCGCATAAAGAGATTGCGTTATTCTTATATAACTGGGTAGCGCTTTTGGCTTCGTCAGGTATTGGCAGCCCAATTTGTATCAATGAAGATAATGCTGATCCTAATGATTTGCTCAATAAAGATTTTACGCTAACAGACTATGATGAAGGTTATGTCCAGCAGCAAATAGAATTAATAGAAGATGAGGCGTTAACAAAAGAAGATTTTAATTTCATGAGCTGGGCTACGTGGATCAGAATAATAATAGATCAAAAATTTTACTATGGCACGATCTTTTCAGTTGCTGATTATGTGCATATGGAGATTGAAAATTTTGCGTTTGATTTTATTGGAGAGTTGATTCCGTATGATTATGTTCAGGGTGAGAATAATAATAAGCCAACGAAAGGTGGGTTTATTTGGGATTATTACTTTGATGCTAATGGCAAAGAGGCGCAATTAGAGGAGCTTCAAGACAGATGGCAGGCTGAGCTTAATAAATTAACCGATAGAGTTGATGCGCCGCAATTAACAATAGCACCTAAAGTCTTCGTAAAATACACGTCACTCAGCGAAAGCCCTATTGATCATCACATCTACATTATTGTTAACAATCACTTTGCAGGCAGCCAGTTAACGATGTCAAGATTGATGCAGGATGTATCAAAGCTTGAAGTCAACTTTGAAGAAATCGACCATTTAGTTGCTTCAGAAAAAGCGAAAGCAAAGGCCTTTATAAAGGCACAATATAAAGATATTGAAGCAAATTTTGATCCGACCATTGTTAAATTTAAAAAAAGAATGAATATCGTTATCGCGCCAAATGTTTTGGATGATGAATCATGAGGCTGTTAATATAGCGTTATTATTCATTTATCAATAATGCGTATCCTGGGAGAAATCTTTATATATAATAAAAAATCGATCTTTTAGGTGGGTGAGTGAGTTAAAGCTATCGTATTTACTATATTTCTTGTAAATAAATACAATTAGTAAGCGAGTCAGCGATCAGTAATTTAACGCTCTGCTTAAGATTTTATTAAAACTGACTTTGAGGATGATTCACCTGGTGAACCAGTGCTGGAACTAATTA
>CAKMZU010000378.1:1502-3274 GCA_929200485.1 uncultured Gammaproteobacteria bacterium
TAAAAAGCGGGGTACTGATTGGCCTTATGGTGATATTTTTGATACGACTTAGAAAAATAACGCTGGGCTGACATTAAAACGTTTCGATAAAGCCTTAATATGCTCTTTGTTAAGAGCCCTTTTATTAGTTAAAACCCTTGATACCATTGACTTAGAACCAATTTCTGGCAAATCGGAAGCCCCTAGATCATATTGATCCATCAGGTGTCTTAGTGCTGCAACTCCACCATCGTCATCATTCATTGCAGCTTTTTCAAAAGCCACAAACTCATCCTGCTGGTTTTCATATGATTCAATCGAGTGAGAAATCATGCCAATAATAGCGTTTAAAGGATCTGCTTCGTTATCCGAAGCTTTTAGCAATAACTCTTCAATGAGCTCTAAGGCCAGTTGGTGATGGCTCTCATCAGTAATGTGTAAGAGTGGTGCTGCGGTTTCTGCAAATTTATAGCAGGCATTGCTTAATGTTCTAGCTGTCATATTTACTTACCTCGCTTACTTTTACAGAATTTATCGTATTCTGGATGTGTGAAAATATGCTTAACATACATTCTACCATGCACAAACTGGATGAAGGCTAATAACAACAAATGAGCGCAAAAATACTAGTCGAACCCGTAAGCTTGCTTCGGAAATTTCGACTGGTTTTTGCCGTTGATCCTGCGAAACGCCATCGGCTGAAAATCATGTAATGCATTGATTTGATGTTTCTTTACCTGATTTTCAATCACTATCTCCAATACAAAAAGACAAAATCAGTCACATATTAGTTTTGTAATTGATTCACCTGCAATGTGCAGGCAGAAGGCGTGAAATATATTTGGCGTGTAAAATTTTTACACGATTGATTTATAAGATATTTTTTCTTTAATAATGGTATTTGCAGCTGATAATGCTGATTGAATCTATCGCTATTTTATAAACTAATCGGTGCTCTTCATTAATTCGTCTTGATGTGAAGCCAGATAGATTGTGTTTTAAAGGTTCAGGCTTCCCTATTCCTTGGGTTGGATTTCTCAATGTGTCTTTGATAAGAAGGTTGATGCGTTTAAGTATAGATTTGTCAGTTTTTTGCCAATAGAGATACTGCTCCCATGCAATTGGCGTCCAAGTAAGCAGATTATTTAAGAATGCAAAATCTGTCATACACCAACAGAGCAATATTTATTGAAAAGGGCATAAAACCTATTGGGGCGTTTTTCTGCATTAATTATTCAAGTATGTACCTTAGGTGCTGATAGGGCTGATTTGATGCTGAACTAATTCAGTGTGGAATCAGTCATTGAAAATATAAACTGAATATGGAGTAATTATGAAAAACGGTATTGATGTGAAAGATTTATGCAAAGGACTGACAGCGGCAGCAGCTTTTATTGATGCATCAAGAGGTTATTATCGCCTAAATCCCTATGGCAATGAAAAGCTAATGACAACCTTGGCGACTGAGTTTCTTACAGATAGGTTAAACGACACAAATATCAGTGAGTACGTAGAGGAGACAGCAAACTCAATATTCCAAACATTAAGAACAGATTCGACTATTGGTACACTAAGGGTTATAAATATCGTTGCGTTACAGCCCAAAGAAAATAAAGTCATCATTAGTCAATTTTTTGATAAAGTATTAACACCTGTCTTGAAAGACGATGCAGGTATTGCAAGGGGATTGAAAATTATAACTAGGGAACTCAATGTGTAGCGATAAAATTTAAAATAATAGGTTTTCGAACCACACACCCCCCCTGTGTCAGGATAGTTGTCGCCTCTAAAAT
>CAKMZU010000379.1 GCA_929200485.1 uncultured Gammaproteobacteria bacterium
ACAAGGTCAATAGCTTTTTTGACAGAAGCCAAAAGCAATTTTTAGAGGTGCCCTTTAGTCACCACCATAAATTCAAGATAGCCTTATTTTTCTTAGACATTAATAACCATTATAAAAATATACCTGAAAGCAAATAAATAAAAATAATTCTTTTTTTATACGACTATGTACATATAATGAAACCCTGTAATTATAATATTTACTTTTAATACGAAATTTTAATTTTGAATAAATATTCTCATTAATAGGATCTATCTATGATTAAAAAATCAGTTTTTATGCTAGCCATACCCTTAATCTCTGTCAGTGCTATTTCTTCGACTATTGATTTTAGCGAACTTAAACCCCCAGTCACACTAGTTGCAGGGCCGGGACATGGTTGGACTCATCCAAGCGCAGCAGGTGTATGGACAATCCCTTCGTCAACCTCCCCAACAGATGATTCAAGTTATGTGATATTAAATGGCGGTATTAATGATGGACTATCGACAAAGGCCGCGCCGCAAAAAGAGGTTGTCATTGATTTTGGTTCAGGGGGCCAATCCAGGAGTTACACTTTAAGCGTTACTGACGGCAAATTTTCTAAAACTGTAGAGTGTCACTCACCCACTCAGTGTAAAATAGAAGGGATTGAGCCTTATGATGGTGATATAGAAATCAAGGTAACCAATAGCACTTCAGATCGCGCAAAGGGAGATCGAGTTGACAAGGATAGTAGCAATGAAAACGATAAATCCCAAGCATTTATAAACATCAACATCCAACTGAACTTAACACATACCCCCTAATAATTAACCTTCATAACATGCCACTACCTCTAACACTCCTTGATTTATTGAATTTATTTTTTTAATCCACGGAATAAATATTCAAAAAGCTCAAAACATTTTATAAATAGTACAATCTACCTGATAAGTAGATCATATAAATATTGTTAGCTTTTTTATTTTTTCTGTTATTGCATATAGTCCTTTTTAAATTGCCCATGCATTAGATATTTTTACTATTGGCGTATTTTTCCAGGTTTTCATGCAGATTTTATATCGAAAACTTTACTAGAATTAATTATTCTTCAATACAAATAGCCGGCACCATCATCTTTTTAAGATAAGCTCGACGTTTATCTATTGGATCTAGGCTTGAAAGCAACATCTCAGATAAAAAACTGCGGAAGACCCAGCGCATAATATCCTGTGTTGTTACATCAGGCTTTACGACTTTTTTTGCCTGAGCATCTAACACAAAGGGTTCAACGATAGGGTATAGCTCTTCTTCCATGGATGTGAAGTTCGAAATCATCAAAGAAATGGCGAGCTGCAAATCATCACCAATGATTTTACCAAGCTTGTTATCCGATGAAATAATTTCAACAGAATAAATCACCCCTTCGGCTAAAAAATCTCTAAAGGGTAATTCCTGGCGCACTAATTCACCAAAGACTTCATGTGATAAAGCCTTACCATGCTCAATGATAATAAACTTAATTAACTCATCTTTGGATTTAAAATAGCGATAAAAGGTCTGACGGGTAATACCTAATTGACCCACCAGCTCATCAATGCGAAATTTCGATAAGCCTGTTTCATAAAGCATATTTTGGGCAGTATCGATTATTTTCTGACGAGTTTTCTGGGCTTTGGACATGACTGATCGATAAGGCGGAAGGCAAAAGCGGGATTATACCATATTTGCCTATCTTATTAATTTTTAAAGTTGATGATCACCTGCCTTGAAGGATTTTAATATCCTTAATAATACCTGCCCATAAGCGTTGTTCTGCGAAATACGGTGCATAAATACTCAACCTTGATAAATTCGTTAAGTGGCCAAATTTATCCATCAGTTTTTGTGCGATTTCATGTGGCTCACCAATCACAGCAAAATGGCGGATAAATTCATCTGTTATTAATGCCTCCATGGCAGCCATATTGTTTTCTTTCGACAATCGGTTCAACTTTGGTTGCAAGTCTGCGAGACCAATAGCTTCCATTGCCGGTAAATAAGCAGGGGTTGAGCCATAAAAAGCCAATAAGCTTCTCACACCTTTATACGCATTTTCGTAATATTCCTCATTACTGCCGGTAATGACCATGGCCGATAATGACAACATAAAATCTTGAGACGAGCGATTCGCCTTCTCTAATCCAAGATGAATATTCTCAACCGCATGATCTTCAATATAAGGCATATTGTTAAAGGGGTGAATAATCAAACCATCAGCTGCTTCCCCTGCCATTTGGCACATCTTAGGGCCAAAACCGCCGGTCAAAATCGGTGGTAATCCATATTCACAAGGGCCAGGGTTGAACATTGGCGGCATCAAGGTATGGCGATAAAACTCACCTTCAAAATTCAAGCGCTCACCATGTTGAAAGCAATTAAAAATTGCTTTAATCGCTAAAATCTGTTCACGCATACGAGCAGCCACGGGCGAGAAATCGATGCCAAATCGTTTTTCGATATGCGGTTTTATTTGCGAGCCCAGGCCTAAAATAAACTTTCCCCTGGAGAAGGTTTGTAAATCCAATGCCTGGTAGGCAAGATGCAGAGGATTTCTAGGAAAAGATACTGCGATTGATGTCGATAAGTCTAAATCCTTTGCATGTTCAGCAGCTAACACCAACGGATAGAAAGGGTCGTGTGCACCTTCTAACGTATAAAGGCCATCATAGCCTGTCTGTGCCAGGGCTTTCGCTTCTTCAGCTGCACCATCAAGCGTGGCATACAATGGCCCATCTATTTTAAACATCGTCTTGCTCTCTTTTATTAGCCATTACCGTTAACATCGTGTCATTCCAACATGCAAATTATCCACAGCTTTAGGAATGGACACAACCTAAAAGCCAGTGCTGATAATCCTTTGATAATAGATACCGTTTTAAACGCTCGTATAACACTATTTCGCTAAACTAATGACGAATGCCCAACCATTAGTGAGCAACCTCTTGTAACGGGGTAACATATAACGCTTGACCCACCGGAACAAAGAGGCATATCTCAGATATTTTAAGACCCTTATACCTCTGGCTGAGCTTCAACTGGCTGATAATCACCTTCAGCAAGCTGCTTTAACTTTTTCAAAAAGCTCCCTAAATACCACTTCATCACGGGCGTTAATAATTTAAAGAAAAAGGTAGCAACGGTATTTGATGGCCAGAAAGATGCCGTCCAATATAGGCGAACTTTATTTTCTCCGATGTCTTCTAATCGGTAATCTTCACCAAAAGCATCCATGTTAGGCATTGAAGAC
>CAKMZU010000380.1 GCA_929200485.1 uncultured Gammaproteobacteria bacterium
GAATAATACGATAGCATCGTGCTCAAATCCTGTGACGCACCTGCCGATGAAAATTGAAAAAAAATGTTGCAGACGGATAAATAAAATCTCAGCATTAAATTAAAAACATAAATTAAAATAAGTATTTACGTGAGTATATTTAAGTCTATATAACAAATAATCCATTAAGTGATTGATGAACCTTATGAAAGTTTAGGTGTCTAAAAAGAGCTTGGCTTTTTCCCAATGCATTCAAGCAAAAACGCAATGGATATCTATAAGTTCATTATGAAATCAGTGCTTAATTTTTTTTCCCAAATAATAAAAGAAAGCCTATCGTGCACCTGGACGCTTTTTAAGATCATGATTCCAGCACTAATCGTGATCAAGCTACTTCAAGAGTTTGGTGCCATTGAATACTTAAGTGCGTTGATGTCCCCCGTTATGCACTGGGTTAATCTACCGGCTGAATTAAGTCTGGTTTGGGCAACTACTTTATTAATCAATATTTATGCTGGCCTTATTGTGATTGCAGGGATGGATGGTAGCTTTACTGTCAGTCAAATTTCTGTGTTGGGCGGGATGATGCTTGTGGCGCATGCGTTGCCCATTGAAGGGGCAATCGCAAGAGCAGCGGGTTGCCCTTGGTTTGTGAGCATTCCACAACGATTAATTGCCAGCCTCTTATTTGGGTTTATTTTATCGAAAATCTATCAATATATAGGTTTTGGGCAATCAGAATGCTGTATGGCCATCGATATTCAACAACAAGCCCCCAGTTGGATGGGCTGGCTGTTATTACAATTAAAAAGCCTTGGGCTGATTTTCGTTATCATCCTTGCTCTTGTGTTTCTTTTAAAATTACTGAAAATTTTAAACATAGAAAAACTCATGGGTTTTATTCTTTCTCCTGCCTTGAGGTTGCTGGGCATGGCTAAGAGTGCAACCAATGTGACTATCATAGGTATCACCTTAGGCCTTACTTACGGAGGCGGACTGTTAATTGCTGAATCACAAAAAGGGGTGATAAGAAAAGAAGACATGTTTGTAGCAATCATTCTATTAAATATGCTGCATAGTTTAATTGAAGATACCCTGCTGGTTATTTTAATAGGAGCAGACTTCTATTCAGTCTTCTTTGGCAGGATTATCTACGCCATTTTATTCACTAGCTTGATCTCTTTGGTTTATCGTCGCTTTTTTGTTCGCTAAGCAGTTTTGAGTTTCCATACCCGAATATATTAACTGATTAAAGAGCGAGTTTACCGTCTAAAATGTGTTCCTCTAGAGCGGTAAACGTGCAACTCAATGGCTTGATACTTTAAAAAGGGAAGGGGATCACTTCCTTCTTCGGCTCAAATCAAAAAACTTGCCTTGCGTCGCTTTTTTAATCAGGTAATCATGTAAATCTTTCTCTATGCTTCGTAAACCTAAATCTTCTTGATTGTTAAGAATGATTTGCTCGATCGCTGCAAGATCATCATCGTTAAGACTTTCTATACTCATAGCGGTTGATGCCAGCAACTTAGGTAAAATAGCCCGATTCACAATACTGCGTTTGGCATCCAAATCGAAGCCATCAAATTTCATGATGATAAAACGATTTTTGAGCGCGTCGTCTTTGATTTCATAGTTACCCGCAAGAATGATCAACTGTGGTAATTTTATTTTGACGCCAAGGTATGGGCTATAGAAATAACGATGATCTGGCGCTAATAGTTTCAGCATAAATGAAAGAACCTGACGACTGGCGTAATCATCTGCATTTAACAGCCGGTCAAATTCATCTAAAAACAAAACGGAATTTAAAGAATAAACATCATCGTCAGCAGGCTTTGTGGCCACCATAGATTCAATTAACCTGCCTCTTTTTCTAGACTCTCTTACTGAAAACTCTTCACCAACAATTGCATTGTAATCTGCTCCATCAAGCGCGATATTAATAAAAGGTGCACGGAATCCTGCAGCGATAGTTTCAGCGGCATAGGTCTTGCCTGAGCCAGGTATTCCCTGAAAATAATAGGGGTTTTCGATATAAGTTTTCCCAAGATACATATTTTCATTTTTAAAGAGGAAGTTATTAATCAGTGAGCTCATTTGATTAGCGACTACATCAGAGTACCCTTCAAGTCGATCTAAAAGGAAATCCTGATTAGGGTATAATGGAGTAGCACCGAAAGGAAGGGCGGCTACGGTTTCGATGTATCTCGCATAATGGGGGATATTTTCACTTTCATCTAATCGCATTTTATTAATCATGGCGATGGTTTTTTTACAAAGATCGGGATGTTCTTTTTGTACACTTAGATATATTTTGGCAAATTCATGGTACACAGCCATATACGGGTCTTCAAATGACTCGCCGTTTTTAATTCTTCCCGATTTTGCTGCATCTTTAATTAGGCTGACAGGGCCATGCTCACCCAGGGTATATGGACTTAATTCCAGCGCTGGCCACATAAATGCCAGAGGTAATGCGATTTGTGTCGTTACAGCTCCCACTATTCTAGCGGTAGCATTCATTGTCAGACTATTCACAATAGGACTTGCTAACAACCCCCCCCCTAAAATAGACCCAATGACCGAAACTTCTACCGCTTTATTAAGCTCAAATTGTTTAGCAATGGACTTTACTTCATCTCTATAAATAGAGTTAAAGTGTTCTATGGCGAGCTTGTCTCGTGCCGCACTTGACTCAAGGGAGAAATATTTTTTTTCAATAACCTTCCATTCGTCATAGTCAAAAAAATTAACGTTATTTAACTTCAAGAGTATTCGCTTTTCTACACTCCGTTTGGCTTCTCTATTCTTTTCTGAATAAGAATTAATCGAAATTAATAGCGAGCAAATCCCTATAACATATATAAAACGCTTCATAATATTAAATCCAAATACATACAGTATTATTTAAAATTCACCTGATATATTTAAAAGGTGAAATTTTTTTAGTTAATTTATTTAAAAATAAGTTATGGTTTTTAATTGCAAATTCAGCACTCGATCAACGAAGAATCCTTAGTTAAAACCCTTTAAATCAAGAGTATGACAGCAGTTAGTCGCTATTTGTTTCGCTAAATATAAAAATAGATAAAAATTAATGTTCTGAATATTAACGATTTTTCCTTATTTTCAGGAAATTTTGTATTTGTCAGGTTGTTGATCCAATGCGAAGTAGAGGTGAATTATGATGATTGATGTGGCATGAGGTATGAGGTATGAGGTATGAGGTATGAGGTATGAGGTATGAGGTATGAGGTATGAGG
>CAKMZU010000381.1 GCA_929200485.1 uncultured Gammaproteobacteria bacterium
CTTAATGGGGTGCTCACTGTCATGCCTTGATATTCAAATGAGATATCGCATTCGCCCGGTATGATTGCCCATGTTCGACCCCAGACAGGCCAAAGCGTGCCAATCAGCGCAATGAAAGGATTTGAGCTGTGCCACCACCCAGCTTTTGTGACATTCTGTTGACTGCCATCATCATAAATAGCTGTGGCTTCAAACCATAAAGAGGTAACAGATTCCATTGTTGGATGTTGTGGGGATATTTCCAGTGTTTTGAGTTTTTTGGCAGATACCGTCAGATTCGTTGAAGCCGTTTGTTTCATAAAGCTTGCTGAAATAGTTGTTGAGTCTTTACGTATGCCTGTTACTAATCCGTGTTTTGATACTTCAGCAATCTTGCCAGAGCCGGTTGACCAGACGCAGTCAGTGGTGATGTCCACTTTCTTTCCGTCAGAGAATAGACCGGTTGCTGACATTTGAACATGGGTGCCGACAGGAATATCAGGGTTGTCGGGTTTAAGGTCAATATGATTAAGCTGTGGTGATTCTACGGGCACTGATATTTGAGCCATGGTATTGGTTTTTGGATCTGCCGCTGTAATAGTGATATTGCCAGTGGTATGCGGTGTCACTAACCCTGCATGGATACCACCGGCTTCAATGCTGGCTATATTGGCATCATTGCTTTTCCAGGTGACATTGTTTGTTAGATTTAGCTCATCGCCATCAGAGAAAATACCTATGGCTATAAATTGTTGAGGCATATTTACAATCAATTCTGGAACCCTGGGAAAAGGAGAAATCGTCATTGATTTGAGTATTGGGGCTGCAATCTTTATTTTTGATTGGCCACTTTGTTTTTCAAAGGTTGCGGTGATTAATGTGTCACCTTGTTTTAGTGCCAAGACGTCCCCGGAGGAATGAATAGTTGCTAACGACGTGTCGGCACTTTTCCATGTGACTGAGTTGGTTATATTCGTTGTGGTGTTATTGTCGAAACTGGCAAAAGCCTGTAGTTGATGGCTATAGCCCTTGGCAAGTAATAATGCATCAGGTTCAACTTTGATTTTAGTGATTTTGGGCGCGTTGACAGTAATGGTTGAAGAAACAGATTTACCAGATAAGCGTGCGGTGACTGTTGTTTCGCCTACAGCAACACCTCTGACTAAACCTTTATTATCATTATCATCTACTGTGGCGAAATTCGGCTTATCGGAAGTCCAATCACAATCGTTAGTTATCTCTTTGTTTGTCCCATCGCTGTATGTGCCGATCACAACCAGCTGTTTTTTGAGTCCAACGATGACATCAATGTCATTAGAGGACATTTTAAGATCAGTGAGTGTGCCTCCTTTAACTGTAATTTGTGTTTCAGTCACGTCCTTAAAGCTAGAGCTCTTTGCTGTGATAGTTGTATTTCCGGGTGATAACGTGGTTAACCACCCCTTGCTGTTGATTTTTGCAATGCCTTCATTTCCTACAGACCAATCAACTGTTGTAGAAATATCTTTGTTAGATTGATCTGAATAAAACCCACGTGCTTTAAAGTGGATTTTTTCATTCGCGTAAGCTTCTGTGTTGGCCGGTTCAATGGCGATGCTTTCAAGGTTATTTTTATTCACGATTAGATTGATGTAGGCATCTTTGTTATCAAAATTGGCTCTGATCTTCGTTGGACCAACTGCTTTAGCGGTGATTACACTAGTGTCAATCTCTGCTATTGCAGGATCGTCAACTGACCACTGAACTTTGTCGTTGACTTGTGTTTTGGTTGAACCTTTTAATATAAAAACATTAAGATGCTTTTCCTGACCTGGATAAAGTGAAAGTGCGTTTGGTTCGATAGCTAAACGATTAATATCGACACGAGGAGGTGGCGCAGGAAAAACGCGTTGACCAGTGCTCGGATGATGAATGGGGGGGGCGCTCGGATTAACACTTGGATTAACACTCGTCACACTAAAAGATCTATTGTTTGAGTCGTTATTACAGGCAGTCAGAAAACAGGTAAGCAGTACGATTGACTGAAGCCATAATAGAAAAAACAATCGATAATATTTTTTCATTCTAAAGACTCGTGGTTTTGAAGAATATAACTTTGAGTCAAATAATGGCTGTTAAGTTCATATAAAGGCAGTCTAAACTGCCTTTTGTACCGAGTACGATTTGAATAAATAAAATAATAGTGGTGTTAGAAATAGTGTCATCAAAAGAGTCGTGATTAAACCACCGATCATAGGCGCAGCCAATCGCTGCATAATCTCAGATCCTGTCCCCGTGCTAAGCAAAATAGGAATCAGCCCTGCCAGGTCTGCCACCACTGTCATTAATAAAGGACGGCTTCGCAGTACCGCGGCCTGTTTCAGGGAATGTTCCAGTTGGTGAAGCTTGATGGTTGATCGCTTTTCCTGGTTTTGAATCGTAAGGTCATTCCACGCATCTTTTAGGAACATTAGCATAATAAGCACTGTCTCTATGGCAATACCAGCCATAGCGATAATGCCAACAATGACGGCCACAGACAGGGCAAAATCCAAGCTTGAAATTAACCATAGGCTACCCGCAAGACCGATAGGTAAACTGATGATAACGATGCTAATCGATGAGATGTTTCTAAGGCCAAACCAAAGTAATAGAATAATACCAAGCAGTATTAACGGTATTAGAAAAAAGAGTTTTTCTTTCAATCGCTCAAACGCTTGATATTGACCTGCCCACTGAATAGTCACTCCTTGTGGAAACTCAAGTGTGTCAAAAAGTCTGTTGGCCTGCTGGATGTAGTTTTTGTTATCGGTTTGTTGTGTTTCAATAAATACCAGTGATTGAAGACGTGCGTTTTCACTTTTAATCATGGTAGGGCCATTTTGAACCTTGATGTTTACCACATCCCCAAGCAGTAAATGCTTCCCTTCACTTGTGATAAACGGAAACTGTTTTAATCCCTCTATATCGGATTGATAATTCCTGTCGACTTTAAGTTTTATAGTAAAACGTTTTTCATTATCAATAACCGTTGATACTTCTTGGCCATTTACGGCGACTTGGATGATGCTTTGAATTTCGCTAACGCTTAGATTATAGCGAGCAGCATGGATACGATTAACCTCCATTGCAATATATCTTGCATCCATTGGCTTGTCGGCATAAATCTGCGTTGTGGTGGGCAGAGTTTTTAACTGCTTTTCGATTTCTCGTCCTGTCGTTTCTATTGAGGATAGATCAG
>CAKMZU010000382.1:0-479 GCA_929200485.1 uncultured Gammaproteobacteria bacterium
ATCTTTAGTGACGACAGCATTGGCTGCCACGATAGAATTCTGACCAATAGTCACTCCCTTTAAAACCGTACACCCATCGCCAAGCCAGACGTTTTTACCAATAATCACGGGGCGTTTATCCTTGGGTCTATCAACGCGATTATAAATGCCATGCCAATCAGAGTCGGTAATGTAAACTCCATTGGCCATCATGACACTATCACCAATATGGATTTGATCACAGGCACTAATTCGGCAGCCTGGGCTGATCAATACATAATCCCCTATATGAATTTCACCCGAATCCGGTTCATGCCCCCAAACGCCGATCTTTACAGGAGAATATTTCTCAGAGATTAAGGTAGCACAATGACCAATACGAATATTTGGCCCTGATATATCCGTATACCATGGTTTCATGTAAGTGCCATGATCACCTAAAAAATCACAGTGTGGTGCTAAAAAACGTTTAGCATAAAAAGCTCTAAATTGAAGGTAGG
>CAKMZU010000382.1:489-2259 GCA_929200485.1 uncultured Gammaproteobacteria bacterium
TTCTTTACCCAGTAAGGGCGATGGTCTTTTCGCATCGTCAATCAAATATAAAGAGAGAGTTTTTTCGTTACAAAAATACCATAAAACGCTTGAAATAACACTTTCTCCGAATGGATCAAGTATTTCCCCAGGTTACCTCCTAAGGTTCGCGCTTATCTTCGTCGCAAGTCACCTGAAGTGGTGTTCTCTCAGGATAAACACAAAGTTTATGAGGTGTTTCATGATATCCTTTAACCTCTTCAAAATAAGCTCTAGCCTGAGAGACTGACAAAGCACACCAGGAAGCCAAATAAAAAATAATAATACTTAGCGCTAGCACTAAAATTAAATCCAGAGGAAAGCCGATAACTTTTAAACCGTTGCCATAACTCCCTAAATAACTGATCCAGCCCAAACCAAACAAATAAGGGAATATCCAAAAAGCATGGCCAATCTGTTGAGCCCTCCAATGCTCTTTTTTAGCAGCCACGTGGATACCAAAAATCACAACACCGATGATAATTGAAACAAACATCACCTTAAATACTTGCCAGCCACTCCAATAAATGACAAGGCTTGCCATCCACAGCCCCAAAATTCCCATTAGCTGAACACAGGGCAACTTAAATTTTCTTAGCCTGTCTTCATGCTGCCATCTAAAAGTGTAAACTGCGATAGGCCCAATACTAAATGACAAGATAATAGCCGCACTATTTAAAGCGACGGCTTCTTCAAACCGCATAAAAAAAACCACATAAAAACCCACCAACAGGTTTAAGCACATCGCACGCAAAGGCACTCTTTTGATGGATAAATGCCCTAGCCAGGATGGAAATAAATCATTTTCCGTCATAGCATAAGCCAGACGCCCGTTTGACCCCGTGGAAATTAACCCTGCGCCCAAAGGCCCTAAAACTGCACCGGCATAAAGAATAATGGTCAACCAGCCAACGCCTAAACCGACTATAACGCCTGCTAACGGACCTAAATGATTGGAAAATCGAATATTATCCCATCCATTGGCCAAATGCTCAGCAGACAGAGCTCCTACAAAAGCAATTTGCAGCACTTCATAAATGACCAAACAGAGCAAAAGAGAGGACGCCAAAGCCAATGGAATAACGACTTGAGGTTTTTTTGTTTCACCGGCCATATCAATGGCATGTCGAAAACCAATAAATGAAAAAATAATCCCACCAGTTGAAATCGCACTAAAGACCCCCGTCCAGCCATAGGGCATAAACCCACCGAAATCGGTAAAATTACGAGGCTCAAATTTCAAATATAAAAGAGCTATCGCAATAACGCTGGGAATAGCTATTTTGAACCAGGTAATTGAGGTATTGGCTTTGGCAAACGCTTGAACACCAAAAGCATTCAGCACAGTAAAAAAAATCATTACGCCTGCAGCAACAAACATCCCCACTATTGAGAGGGCATTTTGCTCACCGCTGCTATCTCTTAGCCAGGGAAAATAAGCCGCTAAATAATCAAGGGCCGCAATCGTTTCAATCGGGGCTGCCGTATTATATCCAAGCCAGGCAGTCCAGCCCATAATCATGGCGGTAAATTTCCCATGAGAAAACATAGGCAACCGAGCGATACCGCCAGCGACCGGAATAAGACTACTTATTTCAGCAAATGACATCGCCAAGACGAGCATACCTACACCACCAAGCGCCCATGAGACAATCGATGCTGGCCCCGCAAGCTTTGCGGTAATCAAAGGGCCAAATATCCAACCTGAACCTATAACACCCCCAACCGCTATAAAGGTTAATCCGATAAAAC
>CAKMZU010000382.1:2269-3198 GCA_929200485.1 uncultured Gammaproteobacteria bacterium
GTCATAGATTCACCGTTTTAAATTAAAAGGGTAATCTTTTAAGACAACTTCTAATGGGTAAATTCAATCGATAGAATAAATAAAGTGGCGTTAAAGAAAAGTGCTGATCCGACTGGATAATCGAGATAGAGCCCCTTGGTTGAGCTTCAATATAGTTTCTGCTGATTTCCCCATTTTCATTGCTTCATCAGGGTGATCTAACCATTTGACCAAATTTCGCTCTAAATCCATTGAATCATGGACCGAAACCAATGCATTGGCTGCAATCAATTTATCTGCAATATGTCGAAAATTAAAAAAAGAAGATCCTGTAACGATTGGCAATGACCAAAGCGCAGCCTCAAGATAATTATGCCCACCATGCGGGATAAGGCTACCCCCAACAAAAGCAATATCAGCCATGCCATAATAGGCCAGCAGATCACCCATGGTATCACCTATCAATACCACTGAATCTTTGTTCACGGCTTGCTGATGACTGACATTCTGAAAAGGGAGAAAATGCTGCTGACAAATCTTTTCGACCTTAACAAAACGCTCAGGGTGTCTTGGGACAACCAAACCCAGGGTTCTATTATCTCGCATATGCAGCCGTTTAATAACGGGAATAATTTGCTCATCTTCTCCCTCATGGGTGCTGGCAAAAATAATCACCCGACGCCCAGCAAGACCTAACAAATCTCTGAGAGATTCAGTTTTAGCCATTAAGCTGTCAGTTAAGGCAATATCGTATTTAATGCTTCCTGTAATGGTTAGCTGCTCAGCTGGAACGCCTAAATCTAAAAAACGCCCACCGTCGTCATTAGATTGAGCCGCCACCAATGTTAACTGTTTGAACATAGGGCGAGCTAGCTTGGAAAAAGCCTTATAGCCTCGATAAGATTTCTCTGACATACGACCATTCGCCAATATCACTGGCATTCGCTTTT
>CAKMZU010000383.1:0-314 GCA_929200485.1 uncultured Gammaproteobacteria bacterium
GACTTATCGTTCGACCTACGCGAAATCCGACAAAAATAAACAGTTGGATGCGACTCAAATTTATCTCAATGAAATTGGCTTTTCTCCACTCTTGACGCCTCAAGAAGAAGTTCTTTATTCCCGTAAAGCTATTCGAGGTGAAGAGGCTGGCCGTAAACGTATGATTGAAAGTAATTTACGTTTAGTGGTGAAAATATCAAGACGGTACATTAATCGAGGATTAACCCTGCTGGACCTTATCGAAGAAGGGAACTTGGGTCTGATTCGTGGCGTTGAAAAGTTTGATCCGGAACGAGGGTATCGTTTTTCAACTT
>CAKMZU010000383.1:324-2728 GCA_929200485.1 uncultured Gammaproteobacteria bacterium
GAATACCGCCGCGGTTACAAGTTCTCGACTTACGCAACCTGGTGGATTCGCCAGACAATGGAACGAGCCATAATGAATCAAACCCGTACTATTCGTTTGCCTATTCATGTGGTTAAAGAATTAAATGTGTATTTGCGTGCTGCAAGAGAGTTAACTCAAAAGCTCGATCATGAGCCGACCGCAGACGAAGTCGCCGAATTACTTGATAAGCCAATGAAAGACGTTAAACGCATGCTTGGCCTTAATGAGCGTGTTTCATCAGTTGATGTACCTCTTGGCAACAATTCAGAAAAAACAGTATTAGATACGATTCCTGATATTCATGAATCTGACCCTTCCCAACTTTTACAAAATGCAGATATGCAAAACAGCTTGACGCATTGGTTACGTGAGTTGTCAGAAAAGCAACGGGAAGTGATTTCAAGGCGGTTTGGTTTGCTAGGTTATGAGGCAAGCACATTGGAAGAAGTCGGTCGTGAAATCGGCTTGACGCGTGAAAGAGTTCGACAAATACAAGTTGAAGCTTTAAAGCGTATGCGTGATATCCTTGAAAAAGAGGGCTTGTCGAGTGAATCTATTTTTGGAAAAAATTGATTAAATGTTCTCTTTATTTGTTGTATACAAAAGCCTTTCAGTCTGACTGATAAGGCTTTTTTTCGTTTTATGTGCTAAATTTATAATTGCTAACGATATTTGTAAGTATTAAAAAAGATAAGCCAGTTACCTGTCAATCCATTGACAGCTCCTTTTTATAAAAGAACTGTTAGATTGATAAAATATAAACCGTTGTATGGAGTTTTATTTAGCTATGGATAGCAAAGTATTTTCTCGTGAAGAATTTCGTCTGCTTCGTGAAGCCAAACGTTTGATCAAAGATGAATTTGGCGAAGTTATCTCCTTAACCTCTCATAATTTAAAGCAAGAGATTTGTGATTTTGCAAAAAAATCAGGGCATGGGGCAATTCTTAATATCTTTGAAAAGGTTTATCAGGATCACCCAGAAGCCAATAGCACTAACCCTGAATCTGGTATTCACGCGAAACGTTATTATCGCGGGGGCATGCTGGAGTAACCGCTATTTTTCATTAATAAAATGTTCTTGGAAGGCTATCAGCGCAACACTGGTAGCAACATTGAGTGATTCCACATGATTGCTCATCGGAATCATTGCTTTTTCATCACAAAGTGTAAGAATTTCTTTTGAAATACCCTCCGATTCATTGCCAACGATAAATACTCTGGGAATATTTTTTTTGAGCGCAAAAAAATTGACGCTGTCATTGGTTAATGCCAGTCCAGTTATTTTATGCTTCAAATTGGCTTCTTCTATTGTTTTGATGGCCGCTTTTGAATTACTGACTTTAACGATAGGCGCATTAAAAATGGTACCAGCACTGGCTTTTATGACGAGTGGGCCTAATTCTGCACAGCCTGTTTCAGGGATTAATATCGCATCGATACCCCCTGCAACCGCCGTGCGAATGATCATGCCGACGTTTTGTGGGTTAGTTACATTATCCAACAGTAAAAGCCTGGGCTTTTCTTGATTAATCACCTCATCCAGGGTGAGTGATTGATGCAAGTGAATATCTAGCGCAATGCCCTGATCTTGCTTGGCATTTTTTGAGATAAATGACAGTTGCCTTTTATCATGGTATTGGATCTCAATACCTTTTTTATCTGCGATCGAAATACATTCATCTAATATTTTAGCTGGTTTATTTGTCTGGGCTAAATGCAATTTAAAACAGTGAATTTGGTCATTTTTCAGTGCTTCCTGAACCGGTTTTCTGCCGTAAATGGTTAGCATTTTATTGTATAAGGCTTTCTTTTTTTCATAACTCATGGGTAATTCATAGCTAGCATTTATAAAAAGCAGAGAATACCACTGATAAGCGCCTTGTGGGATTAATTTAAAGAAAGTCGCTTAAGAGATGGGAAGATAATCAATGCAAGGAGTTGTTTAATCAATAATTGACGATTTACGAACTAATTTAGTGCAAATGTGTTTGTAATATGTCTTTTTTGTTGCATTTTTTATTTTTTTGTGAAGAATTACCGTTAAGTTGCGAGGTGGGGTATGAGACCACTAATAATATTGCTTGGGCTTTTATTGACCTTATCTTTCAGTTTTCATTCAGTGAAAGCCAAGCCTGATTTTAATGCAATCACAGATGTCAAAGAGAAAAAGTCACGTTTTTTTGATTATCTGCATCCAGTGATTCACGAACAGAATAAGAAAATAATGGATGAACGAAAGATGCTTCTTTCGGTCAAAGACGATACTCAACAAATTACACCAGACGTTATAGAGATCTGTGAGAAATACCAAAAGAGCTGTAGTGAGCTTACCGTTAATGGCATTGATCAACTGTTGATTAAAGTGGATATTGTTCCGCCGTCA